>CAWVZQ010000004.1:0-31839 GCA_963934405.1 uncultured Opitutales bacterium
CCTTGTGCTCCTCGCGGATCCGAGAAACGTCTTCCAGCTTGACCTGATTCTTACCACCCCATGCGGTGCGTACGTAGCTCAATACGTCGGCCACTTGCTGGTCCTTTAGGGCCGCCCCAATGCCGGGCATGACCTCGGGGTGGCGGTAGCGGTTTCCGTTCACCTTGATCGGTCCCTGTACGCCATGCAGGGCGATCCGAATCAAGCGCTCTTGGGAGCCTTGCACCCAGTCGGAGTCAGTCAGCGGGGGAGCGAGGTTTTCCGCTCCCTTACCGTCGGCGAGGTGGCAGGTGATGCACAAAGTGTTGTAGACCTCGATGCCACGCTTGACAGATTCACCGTGTTCACCCTTTGGCATTTTCTTGATCTTCGGAGGACCGCCTGACTTAGCGATGATCTGGCCGTTCAGGCGCTTGATCATTTGGTCGCTCAGCTTCGCCACTTGCTCGAACTTGCTCTTTTTCAGAGGTTCCAGGGCGGTGATCGCCTTGTCCTGTTCCGGCGTGGCGCGCAGGCGCCCGGAGACCACGAGAGCGGTCATTTGCACTTTTTCATGTGCGTCTTTCAAGCCATCGGAAACCGTTGCCAGGTTGAGGGCGTCTATGCCTTCGAGGGCCCACAGGGCATGGACCTTAGCCAAGTGGTTGTCGGCCGACTCGATCACCTTTTGGAGGACGGGGATCGACTTCTTGTCGCGTCGCTCGACCAGCAGGCGCTGGGCGGTGTCGCGCCACCAGCCATTGGGGTGCGAAAGGGTCTTCACAAGTTCCCCAACGGAGGCATTTTGCAATTTGGGCTGCGTCTTGTTGCGTCCCTTCGCCTTGTTGACGATGCGGTAGATACGGCCCATCCCGACGGGTACCTCCAGTTTGCGTTCCAGGATGTAGGGCTTCAGATAGAAACTGGTGACGTACACTTTGTGTTGCAGAATGCCGCGGTAGAGGTCGACCACGTAGATGCAACCGTCGGGTCCATTGTATATGCTGACGGGACGGAAACGTTCGTCGGTGGAGCAGAGAAACTCGCGTTTATCGAAATCCTTGTCCGGAAAAAGTTGGTGGGTACCACGACCTAGGCCCTTATCCGTTTCCTTGAACCAGTGGCAGGTTACTGCGTTGGCGGCCGGTTCCGGTATGAAGGCGGCACTGGCATACCCTTCGGGATAGCGGTCGGATCGGTATACTCCTGGGCCGGAGATTGCGGTGATGCGGGCGAGGCGTCCGTCCTTGCGCAACATCTGCGGTTGGTAGCCACGGTTGATGCCGGGGTTGGGGCGGATCGAGTTGATGTCCGCGGTGCCCACCGAAGGATTGGAAAAGGCTCCGGCTGCGCCGTGATACATGTCCCAGTCGCTGTTCAGGTACCGCGAATTGCTGGTGGAGTAGAGTCGCCCGTAATCATCCTGGCAAATTCCCCATTGGCCGCGGAAACGAGAGTTGCCGGTGATGAGGCTGCCGTCGCGAAAAATGAAACGCTTGGAGCTTTTGGCGTTGTACATCCAATTATCTAGGCAGGGCACGAGACCGTTATCGGTATGTTCTACGGGGCCTTGGCGGGCGTAGTTGCCGACCTTGGTCTTCTTGTCGCACTTGAGGTCTCCATCAGTGTCCTGGCAGTACCATATCACGGGGGGCTCAGCCACCAGTACGCCGCCTTCCACCATGGCAATGGCTCGCGGCATGATCAGCTCGTCCAAGAAGTCAGTCTTCTTGTCCGCCTTGCCGTCGTTGTCGGTGTCCTCGAGGACTACGACTTTGCCTACCTTCAGCTTGGTCTCGTCGGTGCCCGCGACATCCGGCATGTAGCCGCGCATCTCCACCACCCAGGCACGCCCATCGCCGTCCCAGGCCATGGCCACAGGATCTACTACCATGGGTTCGGCGGCAAAGAGCTCCAGTTCGAAGCCGGGGGCGATCTTGAAGGTGTCGAGGGCCTTGTCCGCTGGTATCGTGTCCGAGGGACCGAGTTCCCATTGGCGCCATTTCGGAGGATCCGCCAGTTTCTGGGCGAACGCGGAAGCACCGACAAGGAGGCATAGCAAAGGCAAATATTTCATATTTTTCTTTTCGCCGATCAATGCTTGTTTTGCGATGCAAAAATGAGCCAATTATACTTTGCCTTTTGTAAGGGATTATTGACCCTGCTCCTTAAAAAGGTCACAAGAGACACCTCTTATAATGAAAAAACTCAGCCTCTCTCTCTGTTTCCTGTCAGCTTGCTTTGCTCTGGTGGCCAAGCAACCCAATATCGTCTTCTTCTTTACCGATGACCAAACCTCGAGCTCGCTCGGTTGCTATGGGCATCCGCTTGCCAAGACCCCCAATATCGACCGTTTGGCCAAGAGCGGCACGCGCTTCGCCAATTCCTTCGTCAGTCAGTCCATCTGCTGGGTTAGCCGGACGACCATCCTGACCGGGTTGACCGGCCGGAGTTTCGGAACCCCTGGGCAGCACGACCTCGCCACCCCCGATTCGATCAAGCATCTTTACCCGGGCATCCTGCGCAAGGCCGGCTACCGGACCGGGTTTGCCGGCAAATGGCACGCCAAGATGCCCAAGGGTTTCAAGACGAGCGATTACTTCGAGGTCTACAACCAGATCGGGCGCAACCCATTTTACAAGAAACAACCCGATGGTTCGCTCCGTCATGAGACCGACTTGATCGTGGATCGAGGGATCGAATTCCTCGAGAGTCAGCCCAAGGACAAGCCCTTTGCCCTCAATATGTGGTTTAACGCCTGCCATGCCGAGGATAGCGACCGTCGTCCGGGTGTCGGGCATTTCCCCTGGCCCTTTTCTGCAGCCGGGATGTACGAGGAGGATGAGATCGCGCCTCCGCGTTTGAACGACCCCAAGATTTTCGAAAGTCAGCCCGACTTTCTCAAGACCACCATTAACCGGGAACGTTTCTTCTGGCGCTGGAACTCCGACCGTAAGTACCGTATCAACATGCGGGCCTACCTCCGTATGGTCAGTGGTATCGACAACGCCATCGGCCGTTTTATCAAGGTTCTTGATGAACAGGGTCTGGCGGACAACACCATCATCGTTTACACTGCGGACAATGGGTACCACTTGGGTAACCGCGGGTTTGCGGGTAAGTGGTCTCATTACGAGGAATCCCTCCGTGTTCCCATGGTGGTGTACGATCCCCGTTCGCCCAAGTCTGCTCGTGGACAAGTTCTTGAACAGTCCGTTCTCAACCTCGATCTGCCGGCCACCTTTTTGGATTGGGCAGGGCTTCCCATTCCCGAGAGCTATCAGGGAAGAAGCTTCAAGCCACTCGTCTCCACCGGCAAGACCGACGACTGGCGCACTCATACTTTTCACGAACACTTTGCTGTCCGTAGCCGGATTCCTCCATTCGAGGGCCTGCGCAACGTCCGTTACAAGTATGTCCGCTACGTCGACGAAGAGAATTACGAATTTCTTCATGATCTGAAGAACGACCCGGACGAACTCGTCAACTTGGCCAAGAACCCCAAGCATGAGAAGACTCTTCTGAAAATGCGCAGAGCGACTGACCGTCGAGTCCAAGAGTTGGGAGGTCCGCTATCCCCGAAGAAAGGCTCGTTAGGAGTTTCCACTGCTCCGCATCCCAAAGCGGCCGCCATCGTGGCCAACCGGCCGGGCGCAAACGGTTTTTCCAGCCTGCTCGGGGGTAACATGCGGGGTTGGTCTGGCGACTCCCAATTCTGGTCTTTGAAGAAAGGCGTTCTGATCGGAAAGGCTGACGGTACGCTCAAGAGGAATCACTTCATTACTTGGAAAGCGGCCACGGTCCGTAACTTTGACCTTAAGGTGAAGGTGCGCATTTCCGCCGGAGGAAACAGTGGGATACAGTACCGCAGTACCCATCTCCCTGAGTTAGGGATCGATGTGCTGACGGGATACCAATGCGACATCGTGGCCGACAAGCCGCAATATAATGGAATGCTTTACGAGGAAAAGGGTCGCAGGATTCTTTCCCATACTGGAGAAAAAGTGGTCGTCGATCTAAAGGGCGACCGCTGGCGGGTCGGTTCCTTCGAGGTTAAGGAATTCGCGCCGAACGAATGGCATGACTACCGTATATTGGTCGAGGGCAACCGCCATCGTCACTGGATCGACGGACATCCCACCGCCGATCTGATTGATTTTGACGAGAAGGGCAGGGTGCTCGACGGCGTCCTTGCCATGCAAGTGCACAAAGGCCCGCCCATGACCATAGAGTTCAAGGAGATGCTTATTAAGCACCTTCCCGATGATCTTCCTCTCATTCAGCCAAAGGATCACCCCATCCCTGCCGACGCGGTAGGCGTACGTCCCCAAGGGAAATTGCCCAAGGACTGGAAGCCCCCCGTTTACGGGGAGCGCTGACATGGTGAGGGGCATTCTCTGGAGCCTTTGGTTACTTGCTTGTGCGACCCACGGGGCAAAAGAGGTTGTCTTGGAGCCGGTTTTCGAAAAATCCCCCAATGGGGTTTTTGCTGAAGACAACGAGGTTCACTTTGGTTTTTCGCTGAAAAACCAAACCAAGGAGCAGCTCGATCTCGAGGTAGTCTGGGTGGTTGCGACCGACCAAAAAGAACCAGTTGCCAAATCCGGTCCTGTTCGGATCAAAGTACCTCCGTCCGAAAAAAGGATCTCTAGATTCTCTACAAAAATTCGCAGGCCTGGGTTTTACAAGGGAACCATTGCCTGTGCATGGAAGGGCGGACGGATCAGGCAGACCGTTCAGGTCGGGTATGCCCCCGAGGATATACTGCCCCCCTTGACCATGGAGTCGGACTTTCAAAAGTTCTGGGACGGATCATTGGACAGGTTGGAAAAAGTGGGCCCCCAGTACAGGCTCATTCATCAACCCAAGTTGAGTGAGGGCGAACTCGACGTGTATGAAGTGCGCATGCGTAGTTATGGGAACGTCCGGGTCGGAGGCTGGTATGAAGTACCCAAGAGCAAAGGCCCGCATCCTGCGATCATCCGCGTGCCGGGATACGGCGCCAACATGAAACCGGTGAACCTCTTCAACGACGTGATCGTCCTTTCGTTCAATCCCCGCGGACATGGGAACAGTCAGGAAGACGTCAAGGGCAAGCCCGGCAATTACTGGATCCGCGGACTGGACGATAAGGAAGGATACTATTACCAAGGGGCGTATTTGGACTGCGTGCGTGCAGTTGACTTCTTGTGTTCTCGCAAGGAAGTGGATACTGCTCGCATCGGAGTGAAGGGCGGAAGCCAAGGTGGAGGCTTGAGCTTTTCCACCGCCGCCCTCGATAAACGCATCAGCCTTTGTGTCCCGCACATCCCCTTCCTGACCAATTGGGACCTTTACTTCAAGACTTCCCATTGGCCGGAAATGGATCGCTGGATTGAGGAGAAGGACTCGCGTACTTGGCGGAGCACCTTGAAAACTCTTAGCTACTTCGATACCATGAACATGGCTTCATGGATTGAATGTCCGGTTTTCATGGGGGTGGGTTTGCAGGATGCAATCTGTCCGCCGGGCACCATCTTTGCTGTGTACAACCGTTTGAAAGGAAAAAAGGAATTCCTCGTTTATCCCAGCGCAAAGCATTACGTGAACAAGGAATTTCACTCCTTGGCTTTCAAATGGATGAGGAAGCATTTCGGACTCAGGTCGATGCCATGACCTCGAGTTCCAGATTATGCAAAAACCAATCAGAATCACTGCACCATGTTGATCAACAGATAGTACCATGAATTCTGTTTCTTTGTTTCTAAGCTTCTTGCAGGTGTTTTTTATCGCAAACCAGATGCTTTCTTACGACTGTTCTTAAATTCCTAGGGCCGAAACATTTGGCGGGCAACGAACTGAACATTTATAGGATATTCTAAAATCGCCTCTGCAAGGAAAATTCCACCCTGTCATTTTATTACTACAAAGCATTTACTTTCATGAAATCACTCCTATTTGAAATTATCCTTAGTTTTCTTTTTTCCTTGATGGTCTTGGCCGACGATCGTACCTCGGGCAACGATTTGCCCAAGGTCCTGATCATGGGAGACTCGATTTCAATCGGGTATACCTCACACGTCATCGAGAACCTCAAAGGCGTGGCAGAAGTCAGGCGACACAAGGGAAATGCAGGTCCGACCATTCGCGGTGTCGCCAAGATCGAAGAGTGGTTGGGGAAGTGGAAATGGGATGTGATCCATTTTAACTGGGGATTGTGGGACATGTACGGCTGGGAATATCACAAGGACGATCGTTCTCCAGAAGCATACGGTAAGAGACTTGAGTCCCTAGTCGGGCGCTTGAAAAAGACGGGAGCGAAACTCATTTGGGCGACCACCACGCCTGCCTGCCCGGCCAACGAGACTACGATGGAACGAAGGTTCAATCAGGACATTCGGATATCTCCTGAACTCGAGCGCAAGTATCTCGAGTCCGCCCTTACCGTGATGAAAAAAAACGGCGTGGAGGTGAACGACCTGTATGCTTTTATGAAACCACGGTGGAACAAGTACGCGATTGCCGACAACAACGTCCACTTCACCAAACTGGGTAGCCAGAAACTGGGGGAGCAAGTCGCCAAGGCAATTCAGTCCGCGTTGTCTTTCAAGGCCTCGGAACCTAAGAGATAGGTTTCCCTTTTCTCCATCTCCTTTTGCGAATCACTTCAACACCATGTTGCTGAGAGCAAACGTCATGTTGTTGCTAACCGCCTTTATTTGGGGTTTCGGGTTCGTGGCTCAGGATGAGGCGATGAAGTATTTGGATCCGTACTCCTTTAACGCCTTCCGTTTTTTGCTGGGCGCACTCTCTCTCCTTCCACTCGTTTGTTTTTTCGGAACCAGCAAGGCCAAGCTTTTCAATGCAGGCAAGCCCTTCTGGGTCATCGGGGGATTGGCGGGGATCGCCCTCCTTTTGGGAGCCACGCTTCAGCAAATGGGAATAGATGTTCTGGGGAAAAACGAAAACGAGGCTACGGAAGGCAAGGCTGGTTTCATTACGGGTCTTTATCTCGTGATCGTCCCTTTGATCGGATTTTGTCTCCGCCAGAAAATTGACAAGCTCACCGTGGGGGGAGTCCTTCTCGCCACCTTCGGGCTCTACTTGCTCAGCATCAAGGAAGACTTGACCATTGGCGAGGGGGACAGCCTGGTTCTAATAGGAGCCTTCTTTTGGGCTGTTCACGTTCAAGTGGTGGGCTATGCCGCAAAATACAAGCTCGATCCCCTCAAGCTCGCCGTTGTGCAATACCTGATCTGCGCCGGGCTTAGCTTTGGCCTTTATTTGTTCAATTACCGTGTTCTTGAGATCGAGGGAGACAAGCTCTCGCTCCAGTCAACCCTGGACGCATCCGGAGCCATCCTGTTCGCCGGGTTCGTCTCGGTCGGGGTGGCTTACACTCTGCAAATTTTTGCCCAAAAGCATGTCGCCCCCAGCAGAGCCGCCATTCTCCTTAGCCTCGAGGCCGTCTTCGCCGTCCTTGCCGGTTGGCTTTGGGATGATAAACTCCTCAATTCCCGGGAGTCCTCGGGATGCATTCTCATGTTTGCCGGTATGTTGCTTTCCCAATTTCCTATTCGTAAGAAGAACAAAGAGGATTCCTTGAAATCCAGAGATTCTAGGTTGGTAAGTTAAATCCCCTTGCCCTTTACTCGCCGAGTTCGTCTTGGAGCTTTTCACGGACAGTCGCCATTTTGTCGCGCTCGTTCTGCGGGAGTTCGGGATACTTGAGGTTCATTGCCTTTAACTTGCGGATTATAATGTCGGCTACAGTCATGCGCATGAACGGCTTGTCGTCGGCGGGAATGGCGTACCACGGAGCGTGTTCCCTCGAGGTGGCGTTCAAGGTTTCCTCGTACGCATTCATATAGCTTTCCCAATGATCGCGTTGAGCAACGTCATTGGCGGAGAACTTATAGTTCTTTGCAGGGGTATCGAGTCGCCTCAGGAATCGACGAGCCTGTTCGTCAGGACTTACGTGAAGGAAGAATTTCACGATGTCGGTACCGTTTCGGGCAAGGTGTTTCTCCCAGTCGCAAATGGACGCAAAACGCTCGGTCCAGAGATCGCCGAGATCGTTGGGTACGTCTATGCGTTGGCTTCCGAGGTACTCGGGGTGAACTCGCAATACGAGCACTTCTTCATAATGGCTGCGGTTGAATATTCCTATCCGTCCACGCTCAGGCAGGGCACGATTCAGTCGCCACATGAAGTCGTGATCAAGTTCTTCCTTGCTGGGCGCCTTGAACGAAAACACTTGGAACCCGGCAGGGTTTACGCCGGATGTGGTGGCCCGAATGGTGCCGTCCTTCCCTGCTGCATCCATCGCTTGAAAGACCAGAAGCAGTGACCGCCGATCTTCCGCATAGAGAGCTTCCTGAAGTTCTCGCAAATCACCAATCGATTTTTTGAGGGCTTTTCGGCAGGACTTTCGATCAGGTGCACCCTCAGGGGGATTCATGGAAGCATCAGCGATGTCAAAGCTACCGTCGAACGGCACTAGGTACGGGCTGTCAATTTGCATCGTTTGGTTGATTGGCGCCATCCCTTAGGGAAAACCCAATCATTATGGATTAATTATGATCTGGCAGCCTCGAGTGCCTTGAGGATTAGCTTCTTGGTCATCAGGGAGCCCTCGATCGGGTCGATGCCTCCCCCTTCGAATTCGATCGAGATCACGCCTGAAAAATCGGAATCATAGACGATTTTCAGCATCTTGAAGTAGTCGGTGTGGGTCTCGTTTCCCTTTTCATCGAACTTGAGGGCCTTGGCGCATACCGCGGGAGCGAAGGGCAAGCTCTTGGTCACCCCGTCGTAGCGGTCGTAGCGACCAAAATTATTGAAGTCGGGCAGGATGCCGGCGTTGGGGCGGTCCAGAGCATCCATCGCCTTCAGCAACCAGTCTGGGTTCTGGGAATGACCGCCGTGCGGCTCGATGACCACCTTTACCTTGGTGCCCTTGGCGTAGTCGCAGAGTCGGCCTACGCCGTCGGTGGCGTTTTTAAGGTTAGCCTCGGGGTTGCCGCCCGAGCGGCAATTCACGCGGATTGCATCGCAACCGAGTTGGGCGGCGCAATCGATCCATCCCTTGTGTTCCTCGACGGCCCGGTCGCGCTGGGCCTTGTCCTTGGCATCGAGCTGGTTCTTGGCATCGACCAGGATAAGAACGTTCTTCATTCCTTCCCCAGTGGTGCGCTTGACCAGTTCGCCGACGTACTTTTTGTCCGTGTGCTTGCCGCCGAAGGGACGGTTCCAGTACTCGATGTGGGTGATGCCTAGCTTTTCCTTGCACAATGCGGGATAGTCGAGGTGGTCGAGCTTGCGTCCGATCCAGCGGTGGAAGGTGTATTCCTGTATGCCGATCTGAAAGCGCTTGGGATCATCCTTGGCGATGGCGAAAAGCGAGGGTGTGAAGGTGACGGCGGCACTACCGAGGGCAGCGTTGCCAATGAAGGAGCGTCTGTTAATGTTTTGCATGATTGGCAGTGTTGCTTCCAGTTACTAAAAAAGGAAGCCTGTTTTACAGTTGAGAGACAACATGTTGAATTTCATGATTGGCTTTGATGTCGGTTTTCTTTTTTGGTAAATTTAATAATATCTGCCCATTTACCCGAATGCCTTTCTTTCATTTTGATAAATTACGCTCGTAGAAAGCTCTTATGAATCTCTTGTCCAAGGCCGTTTACTTAGGAGTGCTTTGGGTTTCGGTTGTTCAATGCCAAGCCACTGAGCCCCCCAATGTCTTGTTCATTGCGATCGACGACCTCAATGACTGGGTCGGTTGCCTTGGCGGGCACCCCCAGGCAAAGACGCCGAATCTCGATCGTTTGGCCGCCTCCGGTGTTTTGTTTAACAACGCCCACTGTCCGGCGCCGGCATGCAATCCATCGCGCACCGCGGTGTTTACCGGTATTTCACCTCATCGTTCCGGGCTCTACCGCAACGGCCAAAAGATGCGCGAGGCCCTGCCCGACGTCGAGCTGTTGCCCAAGACCTTTTCCAAGGCAGGCTACTGGTCCGGTGGATCCGGCAAGATGTTGCACTACTTCATCGATGCCCGCTCCTGGGACGAATACTTCCCGGCCAAGGAAACCGAGAATCCGTTCCCCGATACCTTGGGTCCACCGAAACGCCCCGTCAGCCTCCCCCGCGGCGGGCCTTGGCAATACTACGAGACCGACTGGGGGCCGCTTGACGCCACCGACGAGGAATACGGGGGCGATTATTCCGTCGCCAAATGGGTCGGGGAGCGCTTGTCCAAGAAACAGGACAAGCCTTTCTTTCTGGCCTGCGGCATCTATCGACCGCACGAGCCGTGGTTTGTACCGAAAAAGTATTTCGACGCCTTCCCGCTGGACAAGATCCAGTTGCCTCCCGGCTATCGGGCGGATGACTTGGACGACTTGCCGCCAGCGGGCAAGGGCTTGGCCCGGAACCGATACTTTGCCCACATCCGGGCCCACAAGCAGTGGAAGCAAGGCATCCAAGGCTACCTTGCCTCGATCTACTTTGCCGACGCTATGCTAGGCCGCGTCCTCGACGCCCTCGAGAAAGGTCCGCACGCCGACAACACCATCGTGGCTCTGTGGTCCGATCATGGCTGGCACCTCGGCGAAAAGGAACACTGGCAAAAGTTCACCGCTTGGCGGGCATGCTCCCGCGTGCCGTTCATTCTACGTGTTCCCAAAGGCGCTCCCGGTCTGCCCGCTGGCACTCTTCCCGGCACTTGCTCTAAGCCAGTCAATCTGCTCAGTCTCGCCCCGACCTTGCTCGAGTTGTGCGGTTTGCCTCCACGCAAAATCCATGATGGTCCCAGCCTCGCGCCCCTGCTGGTCAACCCCAAGGCGAAATGGTCTCACGTCTCCCTCACTCACCTCCATCACCCGGGCAGCTACGGACTCAGTTCCGAGGGCTGGCGATACATTCATTACGCAGACGGCGGCGAGGAACTATATGATACCAAGAAAGATCCATTCGAATGGAACAATCTAGTCACTGCGTATAAGCACCACGCCACCTTGGATCGTTTGCGTTCGCTCGCCCCAAAAACTTTCGCCGAGCTGGTCGAGCCCAAGATCGATTCCCTGCCGGCCCTTCAATGGAAACCCCTCGCAAAAGAGGCCAAGGCACCCTCGTCGAAACCGGATGGCGGAACCTTTGATGTGATTTTCGTGAATCGTAGCAAGGGCAAGGTACAACTCTTGTGGATGGACCGCTCCGGCGGCACCAAACCTTATGCAGTAATTGCTTCCGGCGACCTCTGCCGTCAGCGCACCCGACCCGGGGCGGTCTGGATGTTCACCGAGGTCGAGAGTGGGGCAGGGCGCTCCTTGGGATACTTCGAGGTGGGAGACCGAGCGGCTCGGGCCGTTGTTCCAGAATAGCGGAGGGTGGCTTTCCGTCGCTCACTTTTTTGGTAAATATGCTTACCCATTTTTTACTTGGCAGGCGTGCGTACCGGTGCCTGTAAAAGTGTTTCCTTGCTCTTTCTGGTTTCAGCGCGTCAAATCGAACAGATCGTGAATCAATCCCTGCAGCTTCCCTTCTGCGTTTTGCTGGCGTGTTTATTCCATTCGCCCTTCGTTTCCGCGGATGGTCCAAAAAAAAAGCCTGGACCGGTTCCCGAGAAACAAATCGAACCCAAGAAAAAATACAGTTTCATCGGTAAATTGTTGGATAAGAAAAAAATCGAGGACGAAAAGAAGGATGGAGATCAGAACGGGAAAAAGGGGAAGAAGGATAAACGAAGCCACTTACTCAAATTCGAGGTCAAGGAAGTCATGGATGGTGAGGATGTCCTGAAGCCGGGACTCGTCCTTCTTTGCGTCACCGAACCGGGTCCCCTCCGCAATCCCAAGCAGGTCAAGGGCGCCCAGATCGAAGCAGGCGAAATCTACCGCGTCACCTCATCGAAGAAACTGGTTCGGGAGAAAGACGTTTTCCGGTTGATCGATTGTCGTTTGTTTTCGGCCAAAGGCAAGGTGGGCGATGAATACAAGGTCGGTAAGACTTGGAACGGCACCTTGCCGGTCAAAAGTCTGGAGCTCCTGCCGGAGGACCAACGCCAGAGTCCGGTCGCGTACTTTGGTGACAACAAGGTCTTCACCGCTTTTTGGAACAGCTTCAAGCCTCTGGATAAAAAGGTTTCGGCTCCCCAAGTCGATTTTTCCAAGAACATTGTGGTCTTGGTGAAGAACGTTCGTCGCCCGCAACCGATCGTCGGGCTCAAGGCACGGCTCGACAAAGGCACTTTGCGGGTTACGCCGAAGAAGAATTTCGAGTTTGAGGGGCGCCAGGCGAACGGCCAGATTTTTGCCTCGTTCTTTATCCTGCCCCGAAAAGGCATTACGACCCTAGTGTCGGGCAAGAAGCACGAACTCGAACTCAAGCCTCCGGGCTTCATCTACGCCGACTGAGCGCAGTCTCTTTTTGCCTTGCTACGCAATTCCTCGGCTAGTTAGCCAAGGCAAGCTGACCCGGATTTAACGATTACGTTCTTCCTTGATGTGCCCGATCACTTCGCGCATTTCGTGCAGGTCGTGTCTCAATTCCTCGACCTCGCGGCGCAATTGATGCACTTCACCGTCGCGTTCGCCGCGGTCTTCCTCGTGATGGCGCCGGTCGTGATCATCACCTTCGCGATGCTCGCCATGGGCCCGTCTTTCGACTTCCTCGGCCAAGTCGTGCATGCCGGCGGCTCGTAGGTTCTCGATGGCCACCATCAGGTGGCGAACGCGTTGTTCCATGTGACGATTATCTTCGTGTCGCTCCCCGTCATGGTTCCGCCGATCCCGTTGGTGATGGAAATGATCTATTTTCTCGGCCAGCTCGTTTTCATGGCGTTGAGCCTCCTCGTGGCGATTGTTTTCGCGTAACTCATGGATGTGTCGTTTCTGTTCGCCCACCCAGCGCTCGAAGCGTCCTTCTCCTTCGTCCCCTTCGTGGTGTTCCTCGGCATGCTCGTGGTCGTGGCGTTCGCGGTTGTGCAGGTGGTGCGTTTTCTCCGCGATCGTCCGTCGCGTGTCCTCCGCCAATCTCCGGGCCTCCTCGTGTTTGCCGGCTTCCGCCAGTTTCTCGATTTCGCGCTCCCTTTCGTGGGCAAATCGTCTCAGTTCCTCATGTTCCTGTTGGCGTCCCCGCTCTTGTTCGTGGCGTTGGCGCATTCTTTCTTCCACGATCCGTTTCGTTTCTCTTTCCAGTTCCCGGGCTTCCTCGTGGCGACCGGCTTCGGCCAGTTCCTTGATTTGGCGGGCTCGCTGCTGTGACCATCGCTCGAGTGGGTCTGCGTCATGGTCGCGTTCGCCACGTTCGGTGTGTTGGCCTTGACGATGCTCGTTGCTTTCGCCTCGCTCGCGATCTTCTTCTAGGTACCGCATTTTCTCGGTCATGACACGGCGAGTCTCATGGGCTAATTTCTCGGCTTCCTCATGACGTCCGGCTTCCTTCAGTTCTTGGATTTTCCGGCGTTGTTCCTGACCCCATTGCATGAGTTTCTCTCGGCCTTCGTCCCGATCCCGTTCACCGCGGGCGACGGTAGGTTTACGATTTTGCTCACGACCTCCTCTCTCGCGTAAGGCGGTCATCCGGCGACGGGCGTCTTCCTCTGAAATTTTTCCTTCCGCGACCGCTTTCTTCAACTCTTGAGCAGCCCTCTCGATATCCACTTGTTTCCGCTCGCGGTTGCCTCCTTCACGATCTTCCGCGAATAGGCAGGTGGTGAACAGGGAGGCAAGTAGGATGCCGATGAATGCGTATGCTTTCTTCATGGTGATTCGGGTTGGATAGAAGGGTTTTAGACTGGGCGTGCCCAATCTATTTGTAATGATAGTCTTTAGGTAAACTGATGATCAATCGCAAGATGAATTGTCCGCTTCTTTTTGCCTCTTATTGCGAATACGGGATTGGCTTGAGATGAAAACTGGTCTTGCTTGGTGATTTATCCCTTTTCGCAACACATCAACCAATCGTATTCATGTTTTATAACAAATTTCTAACTATTCTTGTTTTACTGGCTGTTCCGTTTGCCTTTCTCTCGGCTAAATCCCCCAAGCAATCAAAGGACCAACCCGTCGAGGCCGGTATCGGTTCATTCTTGGGCAAGCCTGAGCTGGATCTTACGAAAGTTCACAAAGGCGGACGCTTCCCGAACATCGCGGTAGCGATGGACGGCACGGTTCTTGCCGTTTGGAACGGGGTCGTCGTTAAGCGAAGTGAAGATGGGGGCGACACTTGGGGTCCTGTGATTCCCGTTGGCAAAGGTTTTATGGGTGGAGGCGTAACCGTGAACGAGCGGAACGGCGAAGTTTTCGCCTTTGTTGAGAAGAACCACCCGCCTGCAGATCGAACGGTTTACCGGAGTAAGGATCACGGCAAGACATGGTCCGAACTGGAGGTTACGATCAATCCGGACAGCAAGGGGAACGCTCCATCCTTCCATATGAACGAGCACGGTGTCACCCTTCGCCATGGCAAGCACGCGGGGCGCCTCATTCGGGCTTCCCGCTATTATGCGGGTAAAAATCATATCAGTAAGTGGCCCCAGCACTACACCAATGCCATTTATAGTGATGATGACGGTAAAACCTGGAATACAAGCACGCCTTTTCCTGCAAATGGAACGGGAGAGGCGACCTTGGCGGAACTTTCCGATGGACGCGTTTACTATAACACGCGCCGGCATTGGGCGGAGGAGGGATCCAATCCTCGACGTCGCTGGCACGCATGGAGCGATGACGGTGGTGTCAATTGGAAGGACTTTTCCATTTGTGAAATCCTGCCCGACGGTCCACAGAACACGAACTATGGTTGCATGGGAGGACTTACCCGCCTCGCGGTCAAGGGTAGAGACATTATGATTTACTGCAATTGCGACAGTGCGGGCGGACGGGACCATGGAACGGTTTGGGCCAGTTTCGATGGTGGCAAGACTTGGCCCGTAAAGCGTCTGGTGGAAGCGGGACGTTTCGCCTACTCATCCATCACCTCGGGCCGGCCGGGCACGAAGTCCGAAGGACAGGTCTATCTCCACTTCGAAAGTTCGGGAGGTTCCACCGTTGCTCGCTTTAATCTCAGTTGGTTGCTCGAGGGCAAACTGACCGGAGACGGCAAACTGCCCGAGTGGTTGTCCAATTAATCCCTCGATTCTCATTGCTCTATGACTCGTTCATCTCCTGTCCGGCTGAAAAAATGAAGCAAGTTATACAATTATTTAGCCTTTGGACGTTCGCGGCGGTTACCATGGCCGGTCCCGATGCAGGAGGGGCGGAAAAGAAGCGTTGGCTGAGCGAGACCGGTTACGGACTCATGTTCCATTACGAGGCTTTTCGGAATCATACTCCCGAGTCTTACAACAAGGCGGTCGATTCCTTCGACGTCGTAAGGTTTGCCGACTCGGTTAAAAGTGCCGGGGTCGGCCACGTCATCTTCGTCGTTGGGCAACACTGGGGGAAATACTGCGCCCCGAATAGTGTCTACGAAAAGCTGTTGGGCGTTGAAAACGGAGTGTGGACCTCAAGGCGTGATCTCATTATGGAGATCGGCAAGGAGCTTGCGAAGCGTGACGTCCGACTGATCCTCTACATGACCGCTCGCGCCCCGATGCGTCATTACGAGGTCATCAAGTCCATGGGCGACACTTTGCCCAGTATAAATGGCAAACCCGTCGGACCCGAAGTGGACCCCATGTCGCACCCCCGAAAGGTAAAGGGTTTCAGGCGAAGTGAAAACCAAGCGCCGAACTCGACTTTCCTGAAGAACTGGGGCGATGTCTGTGGAGAATGGTCAACACGATATGGCAAGTTGGTTTCCGGTTGGTGGTTCGACGGTTACAAGATGGAAATGAAGGACGCCTACGAGTCCTTGACAAAAGAACCCCATAATATTGACACTTGGGTTGCTGCAGTGCTTTCCGGTAACCCTGAAACCGAACTTGCCTTCAACGCCGGTGCTCACCCCATACTTTCTCTCTGTACAAATGGAAGGTTGTGCCCTCATCAGACCTTTACCTCAGGTGAGAACCATGATTTTCACCAAAAGACGAAGAAGGGGAAGGGCAAGCTTCTAACCCCGAAAAACTTTCCCGCACCGAAAGGGGTTGTTTGGCATTTGCTGTTGCCGGTCGCTAAGGGATGGGGGGCAGGGGAGGAGTCTAGGTTTGAACTAGAAACTTTGAAGGACCGGATCGACCTAATCAATTCCGAGGGCGGAGCCGTCACTTTGGACGTGCCGATTTCTTCCGATGGAACGATTCCCGTTGGCGTTCTCCGTACCCTTGGCAAACTGGGCAAGGAGAGCAAACAGCTGAAGGATGGAATTAGGTCGTTTTAAAGGGTGCTAACCATTCACTTTGCATTAGATATTAATCCATATGACATCTAGCCGCTTGAACGTTCTCATCACCGGAGCCAGCAAGGGGATTGGCCTTGCCACTTCTAAAATGCTTGCCGACCAAGGACATGCAGTAGTTGGGCTCGCTCGTACTCAACCAGATGATTTTCCCGGTGTCTTTCATGCGATCGACTTAGGAGACGAAGCTGCTCGTGGTTCTCTCTTCAAGGAACTGGAGGCTGAACATCAGTTCGATGGACTTCTTAATAACGTCGGTTTGGTCAATCCCGCTCCTCTAGAGGAAATAACTTTAAAGGACTTCGATGCCTGCGCAGACGTCAACCTACGCTGTTCCCTGCAGGCTGCGCAAGCCGTCGTGCCGCACATGAAGGAACGCGGCAGCGGGCGCATCCTCTTCACCTCAAGCATGGTGGTGGCCGGTGTGCCTTTTCGAAGCAGTTACGCTGCCGCCAAGGCCGGTATGGTGAGTTTCACTCGCAGCTGGGCCCTAGAGCTGGCCCCTTTTGGCATAACCGTCAATGCGGTTGCTCCCGGTCCCGTCGAGACCGAGCTTTTCAATACCAACAATCCTCCGGGTAGCGAAAGTCGAACCCGCTACATTGAAGGCGTGCCAATGAAGCGCCTTGGCTTGCCTGAAGAATTGGCCGCGGCCAATTGCTACTTTCTATCCGGACAGTCCGGGTTCACCACCGGCCAGACCCTTTTCGTCGACGGTGGCTACATGACGGGCAAGTCCGCCCTCTAACCTCAACTACATTTTCATGAGACAAAGTATCCTATTCCTTCTTCTCCTCGGCTTGCTGGCTCCCGCCTTTGCCAATAAGCCCAACGTGTTGTTTATCTTGGCCGACGACCTCGGTTGGCGCGACCTCAGCAACGAGGGATCCACCTATTACGAGAGCCCGCACATCGACCGGATCGCCAAGGAGGGCATGAAGTTCACCCGCGGTTATGCCACCTGCCAGGTATGCAGCCCCTCGCGAGCCAGCATACTAACCGGCAAGTACCCTACCAATCACGGTATCACCACTTGGATCGGCGACCGTGCAGGGGAGGCTTGGCGCGGCACCGGGCGTAACGACAGTCATTTGCCGCCGGAGTACGAGCGCAACCTGCGGGCCTCCGAGATCACCTTGGCCGAGGTAATGAAGAAGGCCGGCTACAAGACGTTCTTCGCAGGAAAGTGGCACCTCGGGAGCAAGGGTTCTTGGCCAACCGACCATGGCTTCGAGATCAACAAGGGCGGCTGGGACGTCGGTAGTCCCCGCGGGGGGTTTTTCTCCCCGTGGCAAAACCCTAATCTCGAATCCGGTCCGGCAGGCGAATCCTTGACTCTTCGTCTAGGTCGAGAAACCTCAGACTTCATCGAGGCCAACAAGGACAAGCCGTTCCTCGCCTATCTTTCCTTCTACACCGTGCACGGTCCCATCCAGACCACTCCTGAGCTCTGGAAAAAATACCAAGGCAAGGCAACCGCCTCGGGCTTGGCCAAGGAACGCTTCCTCTTTGATCGCCGCCTCAGCGTGCGCCAAGTGCAGGATTGTCCGATCTATGCCGGCATGATCGAGTCCATGGATAATGCGGTCGGTATGGTGCTCAAGAAACTCGACCAGCTCGGTCTCGCCGACAACACCATAGTGTGCTTCACCTCCGACAACGGGGGCGTCTCCTCGGGCGATGCCTACTCCACCAGCAATACGCCCCTGCGCGGTGGAAAGGGGCGTCAATGGGAGGGCGGCATACGTGAACCCTTTTACCTCAAGGCCCCCGGCGTGACCAAACCGGGTTCGACTAGTGCGGTGCCGGTTAACGGCATCGACTGGTATCCCACTTTGCTAGAGCTGGCCGGTCTCAAGGTGCCCAAGAAGCAACAGGTCGATGGCGTCAGCCTACTTCCCTTGTTGAAAGGAAAAACTATTCCCGGGCGAGCACTCTACTGGCACTACCCGCACTACGGCAACCAAGGTGGCGAACCCTCATCCATAATCACCGAGGACAACTGGAAACTGATTCATTATCACGAGGATGGTCGTGACGAGTTGTACCACCTCGGCAAGGACGAGGTGGAGCAAAAGGACCTCTCCGCCGCCGAACCGAAAAGGTCCAAGGCCATGCGAGCCAAGCTCGACGCCTGGCTCAAGGCAACCAAGGCGAAGATGCCGACCAAGGACGAAAAAGCTGACTTGTCTAAACGCAAGGCACGCTTTGAGTCCCTCGCCACTCAGGGCAAGGAAAGGCTCGAGCGTCAGCACGCCAATTTCCTCAATCCCAACTACAAGCCAAACAAGGACTGGTGGGGCAGCGCTACCAAGGACTGATTCATGAAAATTTCGATTCTCGCTTTCGGGTTCGCCATTCTTTTTTTCTCTCTTTTCGGAAAGCAAAAGCATCCCAACGTCCTGCTCCTCTGCATCGATGATTTGCGCCCCGAGCTGAAGTGCTTTGGGGTCGACTACGTCCAGTCGCCGCACATCGACAAGCTGGCCTCTCTTGGGCGACCCTTCCATCGGCATTACGTGCAGGCGCCCACCTGCGGGGCATCACGCTACACCTTGCTTACCGGTACCTATGGCCCCACTAGTAACGGGGCTCTCTTCTCGCGAGCCAACAACATCAAGCAGCCCAGTTTCCCCGGTTTTTTCAGGAAGCATGGTTATACTACGGTGTCCGTCGGCAAGGTCTCCCATCATCCCGGGGGTAGGGGAGGGAGGGACTGGGACGACGATACCAAGCATGAAATGCCCGAGTCGTGGGATCGTCACCTCTTGCCCGCCGGTTCCTGGAAGCACCCGCGCGGCGTCATGCACGGCCTCGCCAACGGTGAGATTCGTGGAAACGCCAAGGAAATGGACGTCTACCAAGCCTTCGACGGGCCCGACGTCGCCTATCCCGACGGTCTCATCACCGACGAGGCCCTCCGGCAACTTGACGATCTCGGCAAGCAAACCGCCAAGAAACCGTTCTTCCTCGCCGTCGGCATCATCCGTCCGCATCTCCCGTTCGGGGCCCCTCTCCAGTACGTGAAACCGTACCTGAAGGCGGAACTACCCCCCACGCCGCATCCGCTCAAGCCTTCCGGCAAGACCACTTGGCATGGCTCGGGTGAGTTCATGAAATACAACCGCTGGAAACGGAACCCGAACGACGATGCCGCCTTCGCTCTCGAGGTGCGCCGCCACTACGCCGGCTGCGTGACCTATGCCGATGCCCTCGTCGGTCGTATCCTTGCCAAGCTCGATAAGTTGAAGCTGCGCGACGACACTATAGTCATTCTCTGGGGCGACCATGGCTGGCATCTCGGCGAGCATGCCATCTGGGGCAAACACGCCCTTTTCGAGGAGTCCCTCCGCTCCCCACTCATCATCTCTTACAAGGGTATCCCCAAAGCAGGCCAAGCCACCCGCTCGGTGGTCGAGACCCTGGACGTTTTCCCCACCGTCTGCGACTTGGCCGGACTGGACAAGCCGGACTTTCTGCAAGGGCAGTCCCTAGTGCCCATTTTGAAGAACCCGCAGGCCAAGGGGCATTCCGCCATCGCCTACCGGGGCGGCGCCCAGACCATTCGCACCGCCACCCATCGTCTCATTGCCCACAAGGGAGGTGAGCTCGAGTTCTACGACCACGAGACCCCGGAGGGCGAGACGAAGAACTTGGCCACCGCTCAACCGAAGAAGGCGACCGCCCTACTCAAGCAACTCCAAGCAAGGTTGGCGAAGTAGGCCTTCTGCCCAAAGCCTAAAACAAAAAACATGATCAATTTCCCAACCTCTTTTCTCTCCTTTTTCATCTTTGGACTTTGGACCTGCTCCGCTGTTCACGCCAAGCCGCTTAAGGTTTACGTCTTGTGCGGCCAATCCAATATGGAGGGTCATGCTAAGATAAGCACCTTCGAGGCGATGAGGACTGATCCGCTGACCAAGCCCGTACTGAAGGAAATGGTTGATGAAAAGGGAAACCCCGTTGTTTGCGATCAGGTCTGGATATCCTATTTCACGGGTGGACGAGATAACATGGGGGAAGGCTTTGGCAAACTGACCGCTGGTTTCGGTTCCCGAAGAGACCCAGCCCAAGCCAGTGACAGGATCGGGCCTGAGTTCACCTTTGGAATCTATATGCAAAAGGGACTGAAGGAACCGGTTCTTATCATCAAGACGGCATGGGGAGGGAAGTCCATTCATACCGACTTTCGCCCCCCTTCCGCGGGTCCTTATCCGTTCAGCGAAAAGGAGCTGGAAAACTTGAAAAATCGGGGGAAGAACCTGAAGGAAGTCAAGGCTGAGAAAGCAGAACAAACGGGGTGCTTCTACCGCCTGATGATCGAGCACGTCCGGAGAGTCCTCAAAGACGTTAAGCGGGTGTATCCCGGTTACGACTCGAAGGATGGCTACGAGATCGCTGGCTTTGCCTGGTTTCAAGGTTGGAACGATATGGTGGCCAGCGGGACTTACCCGAACCGTGGTCAACCCGGCGGGTACGATGCATACAGTGAATGCTTGGCTCATTTCATCCGCGATGTGAGAAAGGACCTCAAGGCTCCGGACATGAAGTTCGTCATTGGCGTCATGGGCGTGGGTGGACCCTTGGATAAGTATGCCAGTCCCCGTTACGTTCCCATTCACGGTTCCTTTCGGGAAGCCATGGCCGCACCGGCATCGCTACCTGAATTCAAGGGCAACGTCATGGCTGTTCCGACGGCCCCTTTCTGGGATATGCGCCTTCAGGAACTCGAGGACAAGCAGGGCAAGGTCAACCAGATGGCGGGCTTCCTCAAAAGCAAGCACAAGGACCATCCGAACAAAGATGGTTCGATGGACGCTCAAGCCCAAAAGACTTACTTGGACAAGTACCGCAGGAAGTTGATTTCGGAAGAGGATGAGTCCTATGCCAAGCTGGCCCGATCGAATGCGGCCTATCATTATTTCGGGAGCGCCAAGACCATGGCCCGAATTGGAAAAGCATTTGCCGAGGCCATGATCGAAATGAGGAAGAAGTGAGATGTGGTTTTCCCTCTAAGTTGGCAAGCGTGCCATGAAGCACTGTGAATGCCAGGTTGGCGAAATAAGAGAAACAAATTACCTAAGCTAGCCCATGCCAATTCGCCGTTTCCTGCTCAGCTTGCTTTCGTTGGTTTTCTTGGCGGCTTTTCTGCATGGCGAGAAGCGGCCGAATATTCTATTGGTCATGGTAGATGACATGGGCTGGTCGGACCTTGGTTGCTACGGCGGCGAAATCGATACTCCAAACGTCGACTCACTGGCAGCCGGTGGTCTGCGTTTCACGCGGTTTTACAACAACTCCGTATGCGGTCCCACCCGGGCCTCGTTGCTGACCGGTCTCTATTGCCAGCAAACGGGACATCGCGGCGACAACTGGAATATGCCCAAGGATTTTTCGAAATGTGTCCTCATTCCCGAGTTGCTGCAGGACGGTGGCTACCACACCGCCATGGTCGGCAAGTGGCAGGGTCGCGACCTTGCGCTGAAGCGCGGCTTCGACCGTTTCTTCGGGCCCAACTGCCAAGGCAAGATCAGCTATTGGCATCCCGTGGTGCAGAACGACTTCTACCTCGATGACAAGCCGTGGAAATTCACTGACGATTTTTTCATGACGGATGCCTTCAACGACCATGCCGTCACCTTTCTCAAGGAATCCGTCGCGGGTAAAAAGCCTTTCTTCCTATACGTCGGCTACGTTGCCCCGCACTGGCCCTTGCACGCCCGCGAGAAGACCATCGCGCCCTACCGCGAGCGCTACCGCAAAAAAGGCTGGAACGACTGGCGGGCAACTCGGGTCGAGCGTCAGCAAAAGATGGGTCTCCTCCCCGACGGTTTCAAGCCCGCTCCCTATCCCGGAAACGTTCCGGACTGGGCGAAGGACAAGCACAAGGACTGGCAGGCCGAGCGCATGGCGGTGTACGCCGCCCAAATCTCCAACGTCGACCGCGGGGTGGGGCGGATGCTCGAGGTGTTGAAGAAGTCCGGGCAGCTCGACGACACTCTCATCCTCTTCCTCTCCGACAATGGAGCCGCTCCCAACGGTGGATTCGCCCCAAGCAAGGCCGGCTTTGGTTTCACCCCCAATTCCTCCAACAACAATTGGCGGAAGGACAAAGTTGCCATTCGTCCCGGTAGTGGTCCGAAAGTCATGCCCGGCCCACACGATACTTTCGCCGGATATGGCTTGGCTTGGGCCCTCGCCAGCAACACCCCCTTGCGCAACGCCAAGATGTCGTCTTACGAGGGTGGTATCCGCACCCCGCTCATCGCCCACTGGCCCAAGGTCATCAAGAAAGGGAACGGGCTCACTCGCCAACCCGGCCACGTCATCGACGTCATGGCCACCTGCCTCGACCTCGCCGACCTGAAATACCCCACCGAGTTCCGCAAGCGCCGACCTCTTCCCATGGAGGGCAATAGCCTTGCCCCCATCCTGCGCGGCGAGAAGCGTACAGGCCACGAGACCTTGGCCTGGGCAAATACCAGCGGCCGCGCCCTCATGATGGGCGACTGGAAAATCGTTCGTCCCCGCGATAAGCTCCCGTGGGAGCTCTACGATCTCTCAACCGATCCCGGCGAAACCGCCAACCTCGTCAAGCGTCACCCCGACCGCGTCAAGGACATGGCCGCCCGCTACGAAACCTGGCGGCAACGCGTCGGCGCCCGCTAGGTCCTTCCCGTTTATGAAACTTGTTTCTGCCTCTATCCTCAACCGTATACCGATTTCTTCGAGCAATCACGAAAGGTAACGTTATGCAAAAAATAATCTTTTTCTTGGCCTTGGCCGTATCGGCCTTGGCCCAGGGTAACACGGAGTGGCGCGACGTCACGGAATGGGGCGTCGAGGGGCGCGGTTGGGCGGATCAGGAGCGCAAGCGGTGGTTCGATCGTTTTCCGGCCAAGGCGGAGGGCAAGGTGACCAAAGCGGTCTGGAACCTTAGTCGCCACAGCGCCGGCATGGTGGTTCGGTTCAATACCGATGCCACAACTATTCGGGCGAAATGGAAGCTGTTGTCCTCGCGCTTGGGCATGCCGCACATGCCCCCCAGCGGGGTGAGTGGACTGGACCTCTATGCCCGTGACTCCAAGGGCCAATGGCGCTGGGCCGCTGCCACCAAGCCCAACAAGCAGGACATGGAGGCCACTTTGCTTTCCGGGATAGCTCCCGGGATGCGGGAGTACGCCTTGTATTTGCCACTCTACAACGGCACCGAATCACTGGAGGTCGGGGTGCTCAAGGGCGCCGAGTTCGAGAGTCTTGCGCCACGCAAGGCGAAGCCACTGGTTTTTTACGGCACTTCGATTACTCATGGGGCTTGTGCCTCGCGGCCAGGCTTGGCTCATCCCGCCATTCTGGGTCGGCGGCTCGAAATACCGGTGATCAACATTGGCTTCTCCGGCAATGGTCGCATGCACAAGGAAGTGGGTGATCTCATGGCCGAACTGGATGCCGCTTGCTACGTCATCGACTGCCTGCCCAACATGAACGCAACCACAGTAGCCGAACGATGCGTGCCCTTGGTCAAGCAACTGCGCAAGGCTCGTCCCAACACCCCCATCGTTCTGGTGGAAGATCGTCGCTTCGCCAACTCCTGGATTCTCCCGGCCAAGTCGAAATTTCATGACGATAACCAAGCTGCCTTGCAGAAGGCTTACAAACAATTGCAAGCCGCCGGCATGAAGAAACTCCATTATCTCCAAGGCGACCATCTGCTTGGTGGGGACACCGAGGGCACCACCGACGGTTCCCATCCGAACGATCTCGGATTTCTGCGCCAAGCATCCGCCTTTGAGCCTATTTTACGTCGAGCTCTTGGCATGAATTAAAGTTTAGTCGCTTCGTTTGGAAATTGTAAAACGGTTATGATTCACTAGGTTGTCATTTCATATATGACTGATCCCATCTTTTAAGTTTTCCGATATGCAATCCTTCGCTTTTGTTCCATTCTTTCTCCTCACGATGGCCTGCTTTCTTCAGCCCGGCATGGCCAACCCACTTGCCGTGCCCGAGGACAAGATGCCTGCCCTGAAGAACCAGAAGGCCTCGTTTCGTGGAGTGATCAAGCACGACGGTTACGTCGGACATACCTGGGCCGCTTATCCACATGTCGAGAACCCTGCTAGCTTGGGCATTGATCCGCGTGGTCGTCTCTTCGTGGCGGAAGCCAACCGCTTTTGGTTTGGTGTGCCCGATCTACGTGGAGCCAAGCAGATGACGCGCGGGGATTTCCGATCGGTCACGGTGGAGGATCGCCAGAAATTATATGATGAGCATATCGCCCGCCATGGACCTGGTCCCAAGGACAAGGACCCGGAATGGTATACCAAGACTCCCGATCGGCTCATACGCCTCGAGGATGCCGATGGTAATGGGGCGGCCGACCAGCGCACCCTGTTTTCCGACCATTTCAACAAGCCCTTGGACGGCATAGGGTTTTCCGTGCTCGCCGAACGCGACGCCGTCTACTTTACTTGCATCCCCGCAGTCTGGAAAATGACCGACAAGGACGACGACGGCGTGGCCGACGACCATAAGGCGATCTCCGAGGGTTACGGGGTGAGGGTCTCCTTTATCGGGCATGACTTACACGGCATCATACGAGGCCTTGATGGTCTCCTGTATTTCTCCATCGGCGATCGCGGCTATTACGTCACGGATGGAGCCGGCAAGGTGCACGAGGGGTCGGGTAGGGGAGCAGTCTTTCGTTGCGAGTCCGATGGTTCCGGGCTCGAGGTCTACGCGATGGGTTTACGAAACCCACAGGAGTTGGCCTTCGATGACCATGGCAACCTCTTCACCTTCGACAATACCGGCGACATTGGCGACAAGGCCCGCATCGTTTACGTTTTGGAAAACACTGACTCCGGTTGGGACATGGCTCACCAGTCTCCCCATCATTACCGCCAAGTCCTCGACTGGGGCCAGTTCCATCCTTCTCGTTCGGTCTGGGTGGCGGACCGGATGTTCGATACCTACCGCAAGGAGCAACCGCAATGGGTTTACCCGCCCGTCGGACACGTCGCTAATGGTCCCTCCGGAGTCACCTGGCTGACCGGTGAGTCGGTTCCCGAGGATTTGCGCGGACAGTTTCTCCTTACCAATTACCGTGGTTCCCCCAATAGCTCCAATACCTTGGCCATCAAGCTTGAGAACAAGGGAGCCGGCTTCCACTTCAAGGGCTCCCGTGAAGTCATACGCGGGGTGGCCACGGCCGACGTCGAACTTGGCTACGACGGCCGTCTCTACTTTGCCGACTACGGCGGAGGCTGGAGCGTGAACAAGAATGGTTCCATCCAGGTTCTCGAGCCCAAGGACCCTGCCCTTTTGAAAGCAGGTGACGCCACCGCACAGCTGTTTGCCAAGGGCTTGGCAGAACATGATCTCAAGCAACTGGAGGCTCTTTTGAGCCACCCTGACCAGCGGGTCCGCAAATTGGCCCAATTCGAGTTGGTCGGGCGAGGTTCGAAAGGGAAATCAATTTTACTGAAGGTTGCCCAAGCCAAGGATGCTTCCTTGTTTCCTCGCCTCCATGCCCTTTGGGGGTTGGGACAACTCGGGCGCCAAGGCAAAGGAGACGCCAAGGCCTTGATCGGCTTGCTCAAGGATGCCGACGACGAAGTACGGGCCAATGCAGCCCGCGTAATTGGTGACCTGCGGCTTAAAGAGGCTCGTGATTCACTTCTCGCCCTGCTTGCCGACAAGTCCCTCCGGGTGCGTTCCCTTGCCGCCATTGCCTTGGGCAGGGTATGCAAACGAGGTGACAAGAAAGTGATCGCCTTCCTGTACCAAGCCGCCGTCGCCAATGCGGCTGCCTTCGACGTCGTACTCAGGCACTCCTGTCTCTCCGCCCTCGACCATGTTGAAACCGTGGCCAGCGCAGCTATGAAAGCGACCTCCTCGTCGGTCGAGGAGCGTCTAATGGCCGTACTTTTCCTTCGACGCCACCAAAGCCCGAAGCTGGTCGCTTTTCTCAGTGATTCCGACCCCGGGATTAGAATGGAAGTGATTCGCGCGATCTACGACACCAAGGTGCTTGATTCTTGGGTGGGCGATCGCTTGGCCGCTATCGATGGGAAAAGACTGCCGGAGAGCATCCAGCGCCGTATCGTTGGGGCCAATTACCGCAAGGGTACGGCCAAAAACGCCAAACGCTTGGTTGCATTGGCGGCCGATGGCAAGCTTCACAAATCCGTCCGCCAAGCCGCCCTCCATGGCTTGCGGATGTGGGAAGCCTCCATCGATACCGATCCGGTTTTGGGGCATTACCGACCTCAGGTCGTGAAGGGACGCACCATGAAGCAACTTGGTGGTGCTCTGACTGGTCCTATTCGTCGCTTCATCTCCCGCAAACAGGACTCTAGTCTGACTGCCTTGGCGACGAAGTTGGCGGGTGATTGTGGGATAGCTCTCGATTTGGCTACTTCGCGCAAGCAAGTGGTCGATGACACCTTGGATCCCGAGTTGCGCGTAGCGACCCTCGACAGTATCGCCCAAGCGGGCCAAACCGCTGATGATGCTCTCATCATGAAATTATCAAAAGGCACCGAGCCTCTGGTTCAGGCAGCTGCCTTGCGCCATGGTTTCGACCGCAACCTCGATGGTGTCTCCAAGCTTGGCTATGTAGCCATTAAGTCAGGGCCAATCCCAGTAGCTCGGAGCGGGGTCGCAGGGTTGGCTCAACGGAACCCTTCTTCCTTGAAAGGCTTGTGGTCGTCACGTGAAACGAGCCTTCGAAAAGAGCTTTGGCTAGATGCTTACCTTGCTCTTTCCGAATCCAAGGATGCCAAGGCCAAGACCGCTGCCGCCTCCTTTTTGGCTCAAGATACCTACAACGTATCCTCCCTCAGCGTTGCGGGCGGTGACCCCATCAAGGGAGGTTTGGTATTCCGTAATCAGGGAGCCTGCCTGCAGTGCCACAAAATCGGTTCCGAGGGCGGGGTGCAGGGTCCCGACCTTTCCATCGTGGCCGAGCGCCTGAAACCATCCGAGCTCCTCCAGTCCGTGGTGAATCCGGGGGCTGTCATCACCGAGGGATACGGTCTTTCTTCAGTTGTCCTAAAGGACGGTTCCGCCTTGGTCGGTCGCGTGCCCAAGCAAACCGATTCCGAGGTGCAGGTCATCGCCTTGGACGGAAAGGTCACCGACTTGAAACGCTTCGAGGTGGCTTCGATTACACCACCCGTTTCTCCCATGCCTCCCTTGGGTATGACTCTGCCGCCCCATGACTTGCGTAATCTTATCGCCTTTCTGGCCTCGCAAACTGCCGACAACGACGCCAGGCGGGTCAAGCTGGATCATGGCAAGAAAGATTGAACCGAGGATACTTCGCCATGAGCGCAAGAATGCCATCCCACTTGCAGGTACTTGCATTTCTCGTGGCGTTCTGTCTTGGCGGATCTCTTTATGCGAAGAATTTCGAGCAACCCGACCCTAAAGGATTTCCTGAACTCTTTTCCTTCACCGACACCTGCAACAGCTACCTCCTGCGCGATGGCGACGCTGCCCTCCTGATCGATCTGGGCGACGGTGGAGCCCTCGAGAATCTGGACGAAATAGGGGTTAAGCGCGTCGAATGGGTGTTGTTCACTCATCACCATCGGGAGCAATGCCAAGGCATGAGGAAGATCGATCGCAAGGTGACTCAAGTTGCAGTTCCCGAGGGGGAGCGTGAGCTCTTTGAGAACCCGACATCCTTTCGAAAGTGGTTTCCCAAGCTGGGTGACAAGTATTCCGTTTACGGAGCCAGTTACGCTCGACCACCCAGAGAACCCATCGCCGTCGACAAGGCGTTGAAGGGCGGGGAAACCTTCTCTTGGCGCAGTTACGAGATTGAATGCTTGTCTACCCCGGGGCATTCACCCGCCAGCATGACCTACCTCCTCCGCCGCAAGGGCAAGGTGATGGCCTTTACGGGGGGAGTCATGCATGACGAATCCAAGATGACTACCTGGTACGATTCCGAGTGGGACTACGGTTTCGCTAAGGGAGTTGACGCTATAATGGGTTCCGTCGACAAGTTGATCGAGAAGAAGCCCGTCCTCGCCTTGCCCTCGCATGGGCCCATAATCCATAAGGCCACGGCTCAATTGAAAACCTACAGGGAAAAGCTTACCGCCTTTCGAGCGAGCTATATCCGCGGTTATGCGGTTCACAAGATGACCCCCAAGCAGAGTGATCCCATCTCGAAACCGACCGCCTTCCCCTTGATGAACCGAGTCACTCCGCACCTTTACAAGCTGAACTCGGAGACTTTGGGCAAGAACTTCTCCATCATAATATCCGATAACGGGCATGGCCTTGTGCTCGACTGTGGGCTTTTTCCCGAGGTCCTGCTACACCGCTTGATCCAAGGCATGAAGAAGCATTTCGGGCTCAAGCAAATCGATGCCCTCTGGATTTCGCACATGCACGGTGATCATTTTCTTCTGGGCCCCGTTTTGCGGGAAAAGTACGGAGTGAAGAGCTGGACCCTTGATCGCATCGCCGACAAGTGCGAGAATCCGCGCCGTTACGATTATGCGGCCCTCGTTTCGGCTTATGGTTCGGGTTACGTCGGCTCTTTTATTGACGGCATGAAGATCGACAAGCCTTTCCGTGACGGGGAGTCCGTCGAGTGGGAGGGATACAAGGTGCAGATCGACTGGATGCCGGGGCAGACCGAGTTCGGGTGCTGCCTATGGTTGGAAATCGATGGTCAGCGCGTTGCCTTCACCGGAGACAACCTCTTCGCAGACTCCTCTAACCCCAAGCAGAACGGGCATGAGGCCGTGGTGGCCCGCAACAGCGCCATCTTCGAGGAAGGTTATTTGCTCGGCAGTCGTTATCTCAAGGATCTCAAGCCCGATCTCGTCATGGGAGCCCATTCCTACGTCATGCCGAACCCCGCCGGTTTGCTGGATCGATACCATGAGTGGTCCAAGGAAATCATCCGACTCTACAAGAACCTGCTACCGGAAAAGGACTACGAGTACCTCTTCGATCCCTATTGGGTGTCCGCCTATCCCTATCGGGTGGACTTCGCCAAGGAAAATATCCAGACGGTGCAGGTCACGGTGCGCAACTTTCGCTCCACGCCACAGCGTCACAAGGTGGAGCTGAAGCTTCCGCCAGGCGTGAAAGCCTTCCCTCCCATTCTCAATGCCACCGTCGAGGCGGAGAGTCGTCGTCGTTTTCCCGTGCAGTTAACCATCGACCGGAAGGCCGTCGCGGCCGGTGTGCTGATTATACCTTTTGACATTACGCTTGATGGTAAACATCACGGTGAGCTTTTCGATTTCATTATCCGAACCAGCGAATAGGAATTTTCTTTAATTGGCTGTGGTCTGGTTCCTCTTCCTTCTTCAGTTTGCCGTCCGCTTGACCCTTATTCGACAAATCCTTAGGTAACTAGCACTTATGTCTTTCTTCTCAACCACTAGTTTGCATCACTCGACCCCAATCATTTGCCTGTTGTGAGCTTGGATACTTCCAATCGATTGATTGCCGCTACGGTCGACCTCAAGGATCAGGTGAATGAGCTCAACTTTGGTTCGCCCACCGAGTACGTATACAATCCCTTGGACTACGCTTGGCCCGCCCATGAACAGTATTTGCGAATGGCCACCGCCACCCCGACGAAAATTGTGTTTCTGGGCATGAATCCAGGCCCGTTTGGAATGGTTCAGACCGGGGTTCCCTTTGGTGAAGTTGCCGCGGTTAAGGACTGGATCGGAATCAATGCGCCGATTGGTAAACCGCCCAAAGAGCACCCGAAGCGACCTGTTGATGGTTTGGCTTGTTCACGTAGCGAGGTGAGTGGTCGCCGCTTGTGGGGTCTCTTCGCTGAACGTTTCAGCTCGGCCTCTGTCTTCTTCGAGAATCATCTTGTGGCGAACTTTTGTCCTCTTGCTTTTATGGAAGAGGGGGGGCGCAACCGAACTCCCGACAAGCTGCCCGCTGCCGAGGGAAAGCCACTTATGGCGGTTTGCGACTTTTACCTGCGTGCTGCGGTGAGTATTCTCGAGCCTGATTGGCTGGTTGCCGTGGGAGGATTTGCCGAGGCTCGAGCTATTTCGGCCTTGGCGGGTTTGGAGGTGAGGATTGGCAAGGTGTTGCATCCAAGTCCAGCCAGTCCTGCGGCAAATCGAGGTTGGGCTGAGCAAGCTACTCAGCAACTAGAAAATCAGGGGATTTGGTGAATCATTTTTAATCTTTTTGGAATCCATGACTTTCTACCTTTACTCTTTTTAGCTGAACCAACTTAATTTTCACTCAACCACAATCCTATGAAAACAGTTCCTCTCTTCGTTCTCTCTTTCTTCCTGTGCATCGTCGCCCAAGCGGAGCATCATGCCAAGCATCTGTTCATTCTTTCCGGGCAGTCCAATATGCAGGGCCACCGTCCTCACGAAGCCTTTACTCCGACGGTCGAAAAGGCGCTTGGCAAAGACAAGGTGATCGTTGTGCAGGATGCCCTCGGGGGGCAGCCCATTCATCGTTGGTGGAAACAATGGAAGACCCCTGAGGGAAAAAAGCCCGCCCAGTCGGGAGACCTTTACGATCGTCTCATGAGCAAGGTGAATCCAGCTATAAAGGGCAAGAAGTTGGCCAGCGTCAGCTTCGTCTGGATGCAGGGCGAGCGGGATGCGAATATGGGGTGGGGCGATCTTTACGAGGAAGCTCTCGTGGGTCTTCATGCCCAATTGGCCAAGGATTTGGGGAAGAATCCGAAGGACATGACCTTCGTAATCGGTCGATTGAGCGACTTCGATCTGAATAACAAGAGGTATCGCCACTGGACGAAAGTGAGGAAGGCCCAAGTCAAGGTCGCCGACTCGAGCCAGAAGTTTACATGGGTCGATACCGATGACCTGAATGACGGGAAGAACCGCAGGGGCAAGGACATCAAGAACGACCTGCACTATTCTGCCGAGGGCTACAAGACGCTTGGGCTACGTTTCGCCGAGGCCTCCCTGAAGACGCTTGGTAAATAGGTTATGAAGGTCTTTCCCTTTTTCTTGTTCCTTCTTCCGCTTGTGTGCCCGGGCAAGGTTCGTTTGCCGGCGATCTTTTCCGACAACCTCGTTTTCCAGCAACGAAGCGGAAATCCAATTTGGGGCTGGGCGGATTCGAAGGAGAAGGTCACGGTCAAGACAAGTTGGGATGAAACCTACTCAGCGACTGCGGGCAGTTCCAGGCGATGGATGGTCACAGTCAACACCCCCAAGGCGGGCGCCGGTCATGAGGTAACGATTCAGGGGAGCAACAAGATCGTTCTCAAGAACGTTGCAATCGGGGAAGTCTGGCTTTGCGCCGGACAATCCAACATGGGCTGGTCGATGGGTAATTCCTTCGAGGCGGAAAAGGAAGCCAAGGTCGATTTCCCCAATTTCCGGATCTACCGGTCGGCCCGAGAACATTGGCATGAACCGCTCAAGGAAAACCGTGATCGACTGGCTCGTTGGAAACCATGCGATCCGAAATCAGCCGCCGAGACTTCCGCGGTGGCTTATTATTTTGGAAAGAAATTACATCAGACCCTCGGGGTCCCCGTGGGCA
>CAWVZQ010000005.1:0-29663 GCA_963934405.1 uncultured Opitutales bacterium
GGTGAGACTGAACCGGCTCGATTTTCCGACCCGATGAGAATGCCGTCTACGTAAATGTTGCGCTTTCCTCCTCCCCAAGTGGCAGCCAGATGATGCCATCGGTTATCATCGATGTTTTGTGTTGCGCTCCAGTCGTCGTTACCCGGTCCGCGGAGAGTAAAGGCAATTTGATCCGCTGAATTATTTAATCGCCTGATTTGCCAACCTTGACCGCCTTCGCCTCGTTTCGACAGAAACGGACTCCAATTTCCCTCGGGCCATTCTTTTACCCAAGTCGAGATAGTGAATGTACTGCCACCGTCGAAAACGGACTCGGTGCCACCATCGCTTACGGTTACGTATTTGAGACCGTTTAGATTGATTGATTTGCCGGTGCCGAAGGGTATGTCTTCGTTATATATTGTAGGGGAGGAAGCAACTCCATGGTAATCGTTTCCTGAGCTGTCATTCGCAGTTGAATCGTCGAATCTCCACCAACCGAGCAAGTCCGACTTGCGGGTAGGTTCGTCGTCCAAGACGACAGGGGTATGGACAAGAACATTTTCAGACCAAGTAATGCCCGCGGAGTTGGAGGCTGATGTCCGTGAATAATAGACTGAAGGAGCAATAAGAGGGAATGCGACTTCAGTGTTGAGGTTGCCAGGTTGGGCATTGTTGAAAGTTACGACGTTGTCCCATGCGTTTGAGTCGGTGCCGCCATTGTTGTCTCCCCAGTAAAAATTAAAAGTTACGGGAGCGCCCCCTGTCTTGGATAGAGAGCCATTGATCTTGAATCCGGTGTTGCTTTTTTGGCTTAGCGACAAAGTGCTCCCAAGGGTTGGGGCGGAAATAGAAGAAGGTGTGGTGAAGCTTTGTGTTGCTGTCCACGATTCGCCTTCGCCGACTCCTTGGGAATTATCCCCTTTGAACCTGAAGAAGTAGGTTCCACCCGGGGTCAGGTTAATTAATTTATGGACGAAGGAGCTGATGCCTTTTGTTCCGATTTCAGTTTCGTTTTGCCAGATGCCCTGCCCTCCATCTGCGTTGCCCCAGTGAACCGAGACATTTGCGTCGCGTCCATTTGTGGCTGTTACTGCCCCAAGCAATTTTGCTTCGGTTGCTTCAATGTCCACCGCAGGATAAGAGATAACGATTGGTGCTGACGGAGGAATGGTAATGACCAAGACGTCAATCGCGGTATTCAGTGAGCCGGATGCAACTACGGAGACTTCGTACGTTCCTCCTGCTTGGGGTGTGCCGGTTATAATACCTGAACTGGGATTGCAACTAAGACCCAACGGGAGATTGTGGGCAGAAAAGAGGGGGTTGGCTACGTTGGTTGACAATTGAAAGTTGAACGTCACTCCCACTGATGCAGTAGCTGTAGAAGGGCTGGTTATACTTTTGGCGGGAAACGTCGGCGCCGTTTGGAACATCGAAGGGTTCGCCCCGGGATTGACGAAAGCCATGTTGTCGTAGTTCGTCTCGACACCCTGTTTCCAACGAACTCCAAGATAGGAACCGCCGGATAATTCGAAGAAACCCACTGCCCACATGTAGTTGCCGTCAGCTAAATTAACTGTTCCAACTCGATTCCGGTTGCCATGAAGGCCTTTGTTGTCGACGACCAACTCTCCGTTTTCAAAGATTCCGTTTTGATTCAAGTCTATCCACAGAACGGAACCGTCGTCACTACGTGTGCCAAAAGAGACTTGCCCGGCCGAAACGGGCGAATCGCCTCCGACGACAATTGCTCCGTACCAAGCCATTCCGAAGAATTCGTTTGTAAAAAGGCCGTCACTTCTAGCCCTCATGGCGTTTTCGCTGAAGTCAAAGTTTTCCGTTGCACTCCAGATGGATTTCTTGACTGGAACGATACCATTGGTCAGGAGGCCCGAACCACTGTCGATTGGATCCAGACTGGTGTCACTGAAAGTGCCGTTGTAAGCGTACTCGATTAGGCCGGGGACGGGAACATCCGGTTGCGGAGTGAAAACTCCCAACTTCGAGGAGACCACGGTGCCAATCGAATTAATGGCTACCGTTCTGAAAAAATAAACTTTTCCCTTCTGCAAATTACCGATCGCAGTGGAAAAGGAACCAGTTCCGCGTTGACCGATTGATACGACGTGGTCCCATGCCGCGATAGTAGTTCCGCGGTCCTCATCACCCCATAACATCGATATGGTAGGCTGTTCGCCGCCAGTGTTTGCGAGCACCCCGTTTAGAATGGCGCTTTCGGATGTGATCGAGGATGCGTTGAGATCACCAAGGTTCGGTAGGGAAAGTGAAGAAAGAGTGGAGAAAGTTTCGAGGTTGGACCAAACTTCTTTGCCCCCGATATTGGAAATGGTGAAGCGAACGGAATAAGTCGTTCCGACGTTCAGGCTTTCGACGTACGTACTAAAGCTTCCGGGAGTGACTGAACCAATTGCAATGGATTTATTCCAATCTGCAGCATCGTTCGTTCCCTTGTCCGTCAGATCAATGTAGGCAGTTACGGTACAGGTAGTGTTTGTGTCGTCGGCAAAGGAGCCGTTCAGCTTAGCGCCGTAGAGACCAACGTTGGTTGTTGTTCCCGCATTGATGGAGTGAGGCAAAGGATAGAGAGTGAACGCTATTGGTACGGAACTGCTACCGTATCCGCTTGTCGCCGTAATGGTGGCGTTAGTGGTGGTACCGTTGTTGTCCGGCGTTTCTGTGGGTGTGCCCGAGAAAACACCGGTCCCGGCATTGAATTCTAGACCCACCGGCAAGCCGGTTGCCGACCAGACGGGCGGAAAGGCGATGTTGCCGTCTTGCACGGTGTAAGTGAAAGAGTATGGCACTCCAGTGTTGGATGAAGCAGTGGTCGGACCAATTATCTTAGGGGAGTCGTTGTTATTACAGATCTCCGACACTTCCGCATCGGACAAGGCGATGCCATAGAGGCGTACGTCGTCAATGAGTCCGTTGAAGTCGTAAGCTGCGGAGACGTCCCATCCACCAATACGAAGATTATTGCCATTTTGTGTGATTCCGGTGCCCGCTCCTGTTCCCGTAGCCTTTAGGACTCCGTCCAAGTAAAGCTTGCGTTCAGTCCCTGAGCTTACCCCGACGACGTGTTGCCAAGAGCCCGCCACAGCGAGGCCTTGAGGGCCGTTGACGCGATTTTCGGGTGGGAGGAGCATGGATCCGGCGTTGAAGGTATAGGATGGATTTCCCGCGGCTTGGGCGTCGGCGTTATACCAAAGGAGGACTGAATCGGCATCGTTGCCGGAAAAGTTTAAAATACCGGAGTCATCAGTTGGATTAGTACCCACACCAGCAAGCTTTACCCATGCGCTTATGGAAAAGGTGGAGGAATTTGTAAGTCCGCTGAACCCAGTTACTTCCACATAGTCGCCCGAACCGTCGAATTGCAGGGCGTTGCCAAATTTCCCCGAGACCCATTGGGGATTTCCGTTTACAGTTCCCGAATTACCATTGTTGCTGCCGTCAGCTACCGTATTGCCTGTTCCTTCATCTAGCGACCAGTAGCCGATCAGGTCGCTATAGCGGGTGACTGGTTTTCGGAAATCGATAATGGCGGAAGCGGCAATGGAGTCGTTGCCGTCGCCCGTAGCTGCGGCTGGGGCCATGGAAATCGTGACGAAGGCGGGGTCGGTAGCGGGCTCTATGTTGAAACTGTAGGAATGACCCGTTCCGTTGAAGTCGAGGGGGGTGCCGTTTGTAACATTCAGGTCTAAGAGCTCAAACCCGGTGACGGATACGTTAGAGTCATCGTCCTTTTTGAATACTACTTCTACTGGTATCGGGAAGGTGTACGTCGGAGAGGTGGCTGTTATGACAGGTCTAACCGCATCGGCCATCGCACCGGGTGCGAAGTGAAGTGCTCCCAAAAGCAAAGATAACGCCAATGCCTGCAGGAGAATGCCGGAAATGCCCATTTTTCTCAGCAAAACGAATTTCTCCTTTCCCCGATCGTGCGAAAACTTGTTGGGAAATTGTTCAAAACCTCATTTTCATGTTTTTCGTCACAAAGTGCATGATGAATTTAACTCGAAGTGGGCGCGCGTAAGGGAAAGTAAAAAGACAACAAAAGGTGTCTCCTTCCATAAATTGCTCGTGAGCTCTAGGAATTGGGAGTTTTTTCAAAATTGGAAATGGTGGAAGTTCTTATTTTAAAACATTTTACTGTTTAATTATCTTATTACTAGTCAAAGTCTCTCAAATAATACATGGGAAAGGCAACTTTTTTCAGTGAATGTCGCAATTGACTGTTAGTCAAAGCCTTACCATGTTGTTTTGGACGAATAATTATCGGTTTTCTGTTAATGAATTCGGAAAGGGCGGAAGTAATGGAACAGAGGAAGGGGCGAGGGTTCATTGCTAACCTTATTCGGTTGATAGGCAACGGTTCCAATTTAAATTTTAAATTCCAGAAAAAAATGGCCATTTCAATTAGGGTGTAGGTGAGGGCAATGTCTTATCGCGAGGTACGAAAGTGTGTCCGCGAACTTTAAAGTGCCTAGTTCCGAAGACGGAGATAGGCATTTAAGGAAGATTGACATCTAACGAGGGGAATGGAGTGCCCCTTCTTAATCGGTTTATGAACTTGTTTCTTGGTTAAGAGTCTGAACTCTTTTCCATTCTTTTGAGATGATTTTGTCTTTTTATCCAGTTGATTTATGAATGTTGTAATAATAAATAAACTTTTGCGAAATTGCAGATAAGGGGTTTAACATAGGGTTATTTAATGCGGACATCCGCAATTTTCCTAGTGAAATTCAAATCGTCCATCTTGAAATGGATTTCTCGTGTTTCTTTTTTCAAATCAATCCTCTATGGATCATTCATCAAATTTAGCTCAGGTCCATGTGAGTGTCTCTCAGTTTCTTCGGATCCATGAAAAGTACCCGGGGTGAATCTATGAACGTATCCGGTGCTGTTCTGATTTGGCTAAGATGCGTTTGCCTCAGTGTGGTCGTGATTTTGGTTGTCGGGGGAATCACTCGCTTGACGGGTTCCGGTTTGTCGATGGTTGATTGGCGACCCGTGATGGGTGTTTTGCCTCCTGCCTCCGAGACTGAGTGGGAGGAGGTTTTCAATCAGTACAAAGCTTTTCCCGAGTATCAAAAGGTTAATAGCGGAATGAATGTGGAGGGCTTCAAATCCATCTTTTTTTGGGAGTACTTGCATCGAGTTCTCGGGCGTTTCGTGGGGTTACTTTGCCTGTTGCCTTATCTTTGGTTTATTTTCCGAAAAAAAATCAGCAAGAAGTTGGCAGTAAAGGGTTTGGCTCTGGTGTTGTTAGTCGGTGCGCAGGGACTCATGGGGTGGTATATGGTGAAGAGCGGACTGGTACGAAATCCCGAGGTGAGCCACTTCCGATTGGCGGCTCATTTGGGCCTGGCGTTTGCCGTGTTCGGTCTTGCTTGGTGGATGATGCTGGGCCTAACTAGGCAGGAATTTCCGGCTGACGATTCTTTGAAGTTTCGCCCCGTCGCTATCGGTCTCTTGATTTTGCTTTGTTGCCAGATAACCTACGGTGCTTTCACCTCAGGGATGAAAGCGGGATACGGTTTCAATACGTTTCCCAAAATGGGAGCGGATTGGATACCGCAAGCTTTGTTCGGGTTATCTCCGTTTTGGGAAAACTTTGTTTCGGACAAGTTTTCCGTACAGTTCATTCACCGTTGGTTGGGAACAGTTTTGGCGGGGTCGACGATCTGCATGGCGTGGTTCGCTCTGCGCTCAAGCTCGTTGAATCGATTGCAAACACATCGAATTCGCTGGATTGTAGGCCTCGTCCTGACTCAATTCTTGCTCGGAATTTTGACTTTGCTATTCTTGGTTAGAGTTCCAGTGCTTCTGCCAGTGGCGCACCAATTAACGGCGTTGTTTCTTTTCGCCGCGTTTCTGGCATTTGTTCATTCGTTTGGGAAATCTTCCTCCTCTGTTTCAGGAATGGACTAACTCGGAACGGAATGTGTCCGATCAACGCTCTGCGAGCTTAATAATTCAGCTCCATCCAAGCCATTTCTTCAACGTCGCAATGTCTTTCCTGATCGCCTCGACGTGTTTGGGCACAAGTTTCGGGTCTCGATGATTAAGGTATTCTTCGTGCAAATTAACGGGTCCGTCGAATCCGCTCTTTAACAGCTGTCCCGGATATTTTCGGTCGACGATCCCCTCCGATAAGGGGCAGTTCAGGCGCTTGTTGTTTTCCCAGCGAAAACTTTTGACGTAAAGAGCTCCGATGCGTGGTCGTATCAAGTTTGCTTGAATCGGCCAGGAACGAGTGCCTTCGGCCGTCAAGTGGGCCATGTCCAAACCAACGGAAATATACTTGGAGTCATACCCCTCGAATAGTTTACTCAGATCCCACAACGGGGCTCCGACATAGTTGCTTCCGGAATGATTCTGGTAGATCGCTTGAATTCCCAGTTCCTTGTTGAGGGCTACAAGGTTTTTCAGCGTCGGACGAAGCTCGTCAAGTTGTTTGGCAATTGGGCGCTTCAAGTCATACTTGTAATAGCCCATCCGATATCGCTTCACTCCTAGCTTTGCGGCTACCTGTAATTGCTGGATGTTGAGTTTGTCATCCGCGTTGTTGATGCCCGAGGCCATGATGGTCAGGTCGAGCTTTCGTTTTCGCAGGGCCTCGACCATTTTTGGGAGTTCTTCAGGCACTTGCTCAGGTGTTACGTGACCGCCGGGACGTACGGTCCCCTCTATCCCGTCTAAACCCAAGTCAGCAACGACGTCGGCCAGTTCATCGTATGAAAGCGATTGAAAAGGTTTGGTGAAGACGCAGAAAGGATTACGTTTCTTCGGTTTGGCCAGTAGGCGCGAGGACGCCAATGCAGTCGCGGCGGACGAAGTGATGAATTGTCTTCGGTTCATGACGATGAAAGTATCATTAATCGCTTTTTTGACTATGATTGATTGCGGAGCTTTGCGAATAGAAAAAAGAATTGTATTACCAACCTATCTTTTGGTGTTATTACCTTTAGATGTTTTCTTAATAAATATTGACTTTGGTGCTTGTTGAATTGGAATTCCAAGCTTAGCTAATTCCCCTAATGCCATATATCAATGAAATTTTCTCCTTCTCTTAATCACTTGTACTTAATGTTATTTTAAGGCTTAGCTGATTTTTATCCCAAAGACATGATTCGGATTGCGTATAAGGGGTGTTTTTATCTTACCCTTGGGTTGGTATCGATCTTCCCTTCATTGATGCCGGCAGCGGACGATCCCCTTCTTGAACAGTACTTCATCGCCAATGCCGCCTACAATCGTAAGCTGTACCCGGTTGCCGTTGAGCAGTATAAGCAATTTCTGCAAAAGAACGGTGCTCACCCCAAGGTTGATTTGGCTCGAAGGGGCTTGGCGCTCAGCCTGTACGCGCTGAAGCTTTATGACAAGGCCATGCCGGAATTCGCGACGTTGTTGGCCAAACCTAATCTGGAAAAGTCGATAAACCGTGAACGACTGATCATGCTCCAGAGCCAATGCATGTTGAACTCAGGCGAGAAAGAAGAGGCACGGAAACTTTTCATCGCTCAGTTGAAAAACCTCAAGACCCCCTCCTTCAAGACCGCTGCGCTAGCTGCTATTTGCGATGTATCCTTTGAAAAGTCGGAATGGGTATTGGTTGTTGAGTGGACTGGCAAGTTGTCGGCTTCCAAGCCCAGTGCCAGTCAGGCGGCGCGAGCCCTTTACCAGCGTGGTTTTGCATTCTATCAAACGAAAAAAACGAAGGAGGCCGTCGAATCGCTTGCGAAGGTTTCCACATTGGAGACTTCTCCCCAATGGAAAACGCTTTCCGCCTATCTTCTTGGCGAGTGTCACACTATATTGAAAGAATACGAGAAGGCAGAGCCTGCCTTTGCTGCAGCTCTCCCCGGAATGTCCGGGAACGATGGAGCGGAGTGTCAATACCAACTGGGGTTCACTCGTTTTCGACTCAAGAAATACGAGCTCGCGATACCGGATTTCGAAGCTTATCTGAAACTGGCCAAACCAGATGAAAAAGGCAAACCCGCTCCATATGTCGAAGATGCCAAGTTCTATGTGGCTCGTTCTCTTCTCGAATTGGAAGAATATGCAAAGGCGGACAAGAAGTTTTCTCCTCTGGCGATGGGCGATAGCCCGGTGACTGCACGGTCCAACCTTTGGTGGGCGAGAGTTTTCTCTAGGCGTCAGGACAACTTCGACCGATCCGCCCAAATTTTAGGCGATTACATTAAGCGTCTGGGCAATAAGGCGAACAAATTGCCACTTATTGACGATATCCAATTCGATTATGCCAATGCCCTCATCGGTAGCAAGACTCCCGACTGGAAACTTGCCCAAGCGGCGTTGCAGCAAATCGAGAGTCGGCGCGTTTTTGGGCAAATGGCTGAGGTCATGGCGCAACGCGCCACCTGCCTGCACAAGCTCAAGGACTATGATAATAGTTTCAACGCTGCAAACGCTTATCTTAAAGCTTTTTCCGATCATTCTCTGGCAGGAGATACTCGTTTTCTTCGTGGTGAGAATCTGTACCTGCTCAACCGCGGAGACGAAGCGGCCAAGGCATTCACGGAATTTATCAATGCGCACAAGGACCATGCCAGCGTCTTTGTCGCTCGGATGCGCATTGCCCAGATCCATCACCTTGCCAAGCGTTGGCCTCAAGCTCTTGCCAGTGCGGGGCCATTGTTGGCCCAGAAGCCCGAAGGCCAGTTTTTCGCCCAATTGTCGTTTGTCGTGGGTGATTGTCATTTCCGTCAAGAAAAGTGGAAGGCTTCCCTCAAGCCACTTGAAGATTTCGTAGCCCAATGCGTTGAAACTAAAGAGAAGAAAAAGCCCAAGGTTACAATGGGTCCGAACCTCGATACCGCGCTCATTCAGTTGGCTGTGGCGTACGACCGTTTGGGGGAACGGGACTTGGCTCTTGGGCACTTGCTCACCTTGGTCGATTATTATCCCGAAGTTACCCCCCATATGCCCCTTGCTCTTTCCGAGCAAGGTCGGCTCTCCTTTCAAACGGGTGATTTAAGCCGAGCCCGAACCGCTCTGGAGCGGTTCTTGAAGGAGGACAAGGAAAACATTGCGCCCTTTAGTAAGACAGCTCCCGCCCAGCGTACGCGTGTTAATTACTATTTGGGGTGGGTCAATGCGACTGAGATGAAGTATGAAGAAGCGTCCGAGCATTTTTCCAAAGTTCCGCACAATGATCCACTTGGTTCCGACGCCGCCTTGCAACATGGAATATCTTTGATAAACGCCGAGAATTTTTTAGTGGCCACCAAGCACTTTCCTCAAATGCTGAAACGCTTCAAGGAACATGAGAAGTTGTCCCTCGTCGTCTACTATTCGGGGTTGTCTGCAGCTAAGTTGAAAGACTGGGCAAATGCATCCACCTACTTCAAACGAGTAACCGAGGAATATCCGAAATCGGAGTTTGCCGACCAAGCTCTCTACGAATGGGCATGGGCCGAGCGGGCCCGAAAGCGAAACAAGGAAGCCACCGAGCTCTATGAGAAATTGCTCGCTACGCACCCGAAGAGTCCCCTGGTAGTCAAGGTTCAGAGCGAAATGGCAGAGCTCAATATTGATGTCGGTGCCCAAGATAAAGTCATTGCCGAGTTGACGGCGACTTTGAAGACAGTCGAGGATGACTCCCTTAAGGAATCCATCCGCATTCAATTGGCTAGCGCCCACTTCAAGAAAAAGGATCACGAGCTCGCGGCAAAAATGTTCGAGCAACTTCTCGTGGACTACCCGAAATCAAAATTGCGCGCCTCCATGCTTTTTCAGGCCGGAGAGTCTCGATTCATCATTAAGGAGACCGTGCCTGCTCGAGACCATTTCGCCGCTGCTGCTAAGATTTCCGGATTGGATCCCGTTTTGGCCGAGACGGTAACCATGCGTCTTGGCGAAACTCAGGCTCTCACAGGCGAGCACACGCAAGCCGTTAAAACCTATCGAGAGTTCTTGAGTCGTTTCGGTGAAAGCAAGTGGTTGCGCAATGCCCAATTCGGCTTGGGTTATGCGCTGGAGAACAGCGATAAGCACAAGGAAGCCATCGTCGAGTATGGCAAGCTCTTCGTCGATCAGGGAAAAGTGGATCTTTGGACGGTGCGCGGAAGGTTTCAAACCGGTGAATGTTATTTCAATATGCAGCAATACGAGCAAGCAGTCGCCGAATTCGTAAATATTGAGATCAATTTCAAGAAATATCCTAGTTGGCGGGCCAAGTCAGTGCTGGAAATGGGACGTATTCTGCTTGCGCAAAAAAAACGTGAGGATGCCGTACAGCGCTTCAAGGAGGTAATTACTCGCTATGGCAAGGAAAAGGCTGCTATCGTCGCCCGCCAATACCTAGACCAACTCCGTTCCGGCTAAACAAACTTTCCAATCCAAACACCATGAAAATGAAGCACTGCAATCTAATGTCATCAATAACTGGGCGCTATGCGCTATCTATCGGGGCCTTTATCTTCCTTGCCTTCTCCTCCTGGGCTATGGCCGCTGAGGTCGGAGCCGGAGCAGGTGACGAGAACGAAACCATGTTCGCCCTAGTCAAGAAGGGTGGACCGGTTATGATACCTCTGGCGATAGCGTCAATTCTCGCTGTGGCTCTTGGTATCGAGCGTTTTATTTCCTTAAAGAAAGATCGCGTATTGCCTGAAGGTTTTCTCAGCGGTTTCGGCGATGCATGGAACAGCGACCCCAGCGGCAAGGAAGCCGAAGACTTCTGCGACGAATCGGGAGGTGCCGCAGGTCATGTCTTTAAGGCCGGAGTTCAGTGGCGAAACGAAGGTCATGAGGCTATCGGCAAAGCTATCGAAGACGCCGGTAGTAGAGAGGCTGAAAAGATGAAGCGAAGTGTGCGACCGCTCTCTGTTATCGCCGGGGTCTGTCCTCTGCTTGGTTTGCTGGGTACCGTTTACGGTATGATCGATGCGTTTCAGAAAACGGCGAACAGCGGTGGCGCGGCCAAGACAGCCGATTTGGCGAACGGCATTTATCAGGCCCTCGTCAGTACTGCAGCCGGACTGACTATCGCCATTCCCGTTTTGTTGCTCTTTCAGTGGTTGGCTACTAGAGCTGATCGCGCGATTGATCATATCGACGAGGCAGGCACTGAATTTATCGTCACTCACGCTCTTGCCACAGCTAAGGCGGCGGCTAAGAAGCCAGCGACAAGAAAGCCTGCCGCCAAGCAAACAGTCCGCACTGCCGCCAAGAAGTCAACCGAGTCCACTGCCGACGAGTCATGAACTGCCGGCGCAACAGTTCCTCCTCGGACGGGGAAATCATCAACATATCCAGCATGCTGGACGTGATGTTCATACTGATCATTTTCTTCCTCGTGACCACCACCTTCAAGGAAGAGGAAATCGATCACATGGTGAACTTGCCGGTCGATGCCCGGAATCAATCGCTGACCCAGTCGACGGGGAACTTGGCCAAGATCAATATCCGGAAAACCGGAGCCTATGTTCTGATGGGCAAACAGGTGACGGAAGAGCAAATCGAGGTTTGGATGGATGCGGAGGTAAAAAAGAAACCCGACCTGAAGGTGCTCATTCGTAGCGATCAGGATGCCAAACACCTCTATCTGGCAAACGTAATGTCAATTTGCCGGTCGGTTGGCGTGCCCAAAGCCAATATCGCCGTTAAAACGGAAAAGTAAAACGATCCGCAATGCCCAAGGCTAACACAGACGTCGACCAAGCCGTGGAGGTGCCCAAGGCTTTTCTCGGACTTACCCGTCGGATACGTTACAAGATTTACGCTTGGGGAGCACTCGGAATCGTGCTGGGGGCGGCGATCTGGAGTTTGTCTTATCTGGAGCCTTGGCGTTGGCATAAGTACACCGACAGTATTGCCGTAGAAAAAGTCGCTAGGGACGTGGAGCCCGGTTACGTACTCTGGGAAAAGGCGGAAGCTGTTAGCGAAGTTAATGCTTCGGGCGATTACATAGACCAAACCGTGATCTCGTCGGATGGTTCTCGCATGGTCTACGCCAGCGACGTCGACGGCAATAATTCGAACCTTTTCCTTCGTCTCTGGGACGGCAACAACTGGGGCGAATCCCGTCCCATGCGCGCCCTGAACAGTAAGTTTCACGAAACCTCCCCTGCACTTAGCGGCGATGGCAACTTGCTTGCCTTTACCAGCGACCGACCGGGAGGGCAGGGCGGCAAAGACATCTGGATATCGAAATGGGATGGTGTCGAATATGCATGGCCGTTGCCTCTTACCACTAGGGTTAATACTCCTTTCGACGAAATCGACCCCGCTATCACTCCGGATGGATTTACGGTATTCTTTGCCTCGAACCGTCCGCATCAAGCTGCAGACATTAGCGAAAAGGAAGCGGTCAAGGCGGCCGAAGCCGAGCAGCTTGCCGACGTAGCTGACCGCAAGGTTGATTTCGACCTTTATTCCGCCGACGTCGCCGGTGACAAGCTGTCCGGACTGATCGTAGAGCGCCAGCTCAGTATGCTCTACTCCCTACGTGAAGGCGCCCTAAAGGATCCCGAGGTGATGGCTAAACTGGGTGGTTCGAATGAAACCGAAAAAGCTGTCGACAAGGCGCTTGCCTACATTGTCTCCCAGCAGGAGGAAGACGGTCGATGGGATATCAAGAAGACCGGAGGGCAAGCCGGGCATGACGTTTCCGCCACCGCCTTCAGTCTCCTTGCCTTCTATGGACGAGGAGAACGTCATGACCAGCAATGCAAGTATCAAGACAACGTCAGGCGTGGTCTCGACTGGCTCAAGGCTCAGGAGACCGGCATCGGAGATATGCGCGGCAAGGGCAATATGTACGATCATGGCATCGCAGCCCTCGCACTGGTCGAGGCCTATGGCGTAACAAAAGACCCGGATTTACGACCAATAGCGCAAGGCGTCATCGATTTCATCGTCGATTCCCAGCACGAGGAGGGCGGTTGGCGTTACAAGCCCGGGGAGAGAGGCGACCTGTCGGTTAGCGGCTGGATGGTCATGGCACTGGCCAGTGGTGAAATGTCAGGTATCCCTATCCCGAAAAAAACCTGGGAAGGAGTGAGAGGGTTCCTTGATATTGTCGGTGGCGGCAAGGACGGGGGTTCTTACGGTTACACCGATTCTCCGGGCAAGGGCAACTCGGGCAAGCATGCAATGAACGCGGTCGGTTTCTTCTGCGCTCAACTCACTCGTTCCTCGGCCAATGCGGCCAAAGCCTTTGAGTCCGCCCTTATACTTGAAGGAGCCGGATTTAAATTGGCCGATATCTATTATGCCTACTATGGCACGCTGGCCGCCTACCAGCATCAGGGACCCGTATGGCGCAAATGGATCAAGCAAATGCAGGCGGAATACCTTAAGGCACAAGCCCCTGACGGATCTTGGCAGCTTAGCGGTCCGCATGCAGGCGCAATGGGGCAGGTGATCATTACCTCTTTGGTGACTCTCTGCCTCGAGGCTCATTACCGCTATACTCCGCTTTACGGGCTTGGTTTCGAGCCTGATCCCACCGGGCCTAGTCAGGACGTCATTGAGGGCGATGCTTTACCCGCGACGCCGATTTTTCGCCATGCCAAGCATTTGCCGGTTCTCAGTTCTCCGAATAACGACAGCGCACCTGTCATAACCGACCATGGCGATTTCCTGTATTTCGCTTCGAATCGCGATGGAGGGTTCGGCGAATCGGATATTTACCGTTCCAGACTGATTCAGAACATCCCCAAGCCACCTTCGAATCTCGGTGAGGAAATCAACGGCAAGTTCAACGAAAGCCATCCCGCCACCCGCATGGCCGGCTTTCACCTGTTGTTCAATTCAGATCGATCCGGCAACGAATTCGGTCTTTATAACGCTAAAAGCAAGCGAGTGCTGCGTCGCTACAATTATACACAAATGCCTACTTCGGCATGGTTCGGCAGCAACGCGGGTTGGCTGATTGCTTTCTTTCTGTCCGGTGCTTTGCTCGTCTATCTCACTCTACGCGCATTCAGAAAGCCATCGGCCCAACAGGATGAGCCTGAAGCAGTCGTTCAGCCACCCGCCGGTTGATCTTTAACGTCAATGGACTCGAACAACACAGAACCAGTCGGTAACAAGCGCCGTATCATGAGCATTCTTCTCGCGGTGGTGGCGCTGGTAGCCTTTGTCGCGATATCTTGGTTCGTCTGGGACAATTTGCGGCAAAACGTCTGGGTATACTATACGGACGACGCAAACACTTCGGTCGGTGTGGATGAAGATAAAGCTCGTTTTGTTCTTTGGGAGGAGCCCGTGCAAAACGTTTTTACCGAAGAGGCGGATCCCTTGAATCCCGATGGGGTCGATGCGGTCAATCAAGAGGGCGACCGCTTGGAGGCAACCTTCTCCCCCAATGGCACCACCATGGTCTTGGTTCGTCGAGATAATAACGAAACCGGCACCGACATGTATTTTTCACATTGGAATGGACGAGTGTGGTCCCGACCAGAGGCGCTCACTGCCCTCAATAGTTCCTTCAATGATCGTGGACCCGCTTTTTCTCGTGACGGCGAGTATCTCTATTTCTCCTCTGATCGCGACGGCGGAAAAGGTGGGTACGACCTCTACGTTGCTCGCAAAAATGAGGAAGGGTGGAGTGTTGCGGAATCTCTCGGTGAAGGAGTAAATACGGAGAATGACGAACTCGGTCCCGCGCTAGCTGCTGATGGTAGGCATTTATTCTTCTCCTCGGATCGCGCCGGAAAGAGCGATGATATCCTAGTTGCCGAGATCATTCCCGAAGCGACCGATCGGAATTCTTCGACCTCTGAACAAGAACCGCCGAGTTTGATGCCCCGATTCTCCATTGCTGAACCAGTGAGCCATCTTAATTCGGAGGCGGACGACGTTCAAGCCGCTCTGACAAAGCGTGGAGATCATATTTTTCTCGCTTCGGATCGTGAGCGGGATGATCAATCCGGCTTTGGTCTATACATAAGTCGTGTCGCTGGGGGCAAGGAATCCCCTCCTGAAAAGGTTGATCTGTACTTAAAGAAGGGCGATGCCACCGATCCGGCGGTGCGGATGGAGGGTTTCGATCTGTTGTTCAGTTCGAATTTCGAGACTGAGTCGATTCAGGGCGAGAATAATCCCGATAGTTATCTTCTGTACCGTTCGACGACTCGCGAGGTATTCGAGTACACCGATCTCTCTCGCTGGGACCAGTTCATGGAGTTGCTCGGCAACATCATCTGGTGGGTACTGCTAGCTCTTGCTGCTCTTGCTGCTCTCATCTACCTTTTGGAGCACTGGAAAGACATCACGAATCTATATCACAAGTGTTTGGCGGGTTCCGTTGCTCTCCACTTGATCGTTCTCTTTCTCATGATGATCTGGTTGATTACGAAAGAGTTTTCGGCGGGCGGTGAACCACAGTCGCCCGAAATAGCGATAAGCATTGATGCCTTGGCCCAAGAGGAACTCGCTCTTGAGAGCACCCCCGAGGAGGCTCAGGTTTCTGAAACACCCATCGCATTGATAACTGACCGTTTGGAAAGTGACTTTAAAATCCCTGTACTCGAAGCTCAGGAGTACACCAAGACGACTCCCATAGTCACCAGAACCAGCAAGACTTCTTTGGTGAGCGACGTCCGTCCGTCCAAGGCAAATACCGAATCAGCGGAAGAACCTGTAACCAAACCGGATAAAATCTCTCCACTCCTTACCGCGTTGCCTGAAACTTTTATACCCGAATTGGAAATTCCCGAACTAGAGGAGAGCGCACCGGGGGAAATACAAAAAGCCGAGGAACGGGCGAACCCTCTCGCCGACGTTTTTCGCCCGACCGAGGCCGTCCCGCAAGTCGAGACTAAGAAATCCGAAGAGAGCGCAGAGATTGCAAACACCGCATCCGAGAGCACTACGGAGGTCGAACAAATCGAACCCGGAGATGCCGCCGCAGAAACCACTGACACCGGAGGCGATGTAGTTGTTGCTCATAGTGGCCTTGAGGCTAAGGGGGACCTGCCGGACTTCGACGGCAAGGGTACCATTGCTTCCATGAGTCTTAATCTTCCGGGGACTGATCCTGAGACCGATCCTTTGCTCCCCGGCGAATTGCAGACCCCCAAGGATACTCTGGACCCAACGGCCCTTACCAATTTACTTCGGAAGCAGCGCGACAAACCTTCACTCGAAGTCATTGAGCAACTCGGTGGTTCGGACGCCACCGAGCGTGCCATCGGTCTTGCGCTTCTGTGGCTTTCTCGGAATCAGGAGCCCGATGGGCGTTGGGATACGAAAAAGCATGGAGGCAAAGGAGATTACGACACGGCCAGCGCCGGTTTTGCCTTGCTCTGTTACTATGGTTGGGGGGTCAGTCACAAAACGCCGGGCAAATTTCAAGGGACAGTTCAGAAAGCGCTCAAATGGCTCATTGCCCAGCAGAAGGAGAACGGCGACCTGCGGGGAGGTGGTCGCATGTATTGCCACGGTATTGCCGCCATCGCTCTCTGTGAAGCCTATGGGCTCAGTAAGGATCCTGCATTAAAAGAACCTGCGGAGAAAGCAATCGAACTGATCATCGCCGCTCAAGATCCAGCCAAGGGTGGTTGGCGCTACAATCCAAGTCCCAGTGGTGCCGATACATCGGTCACGGGCTGGCAATATATGGCTCTGCACAGCGCCCGTATGGCGGGTATTGAAGTGGAGGAAAGTGTCTTTGAGAATGCTCGTCGATGGTTCGACCACGCCGGGGGGGGGAGACATGGTGGCATTTATGGTTATACAGGGCCTGACAAGAACAAGCCTGCGATGGTGGCTACGGGAATGTTTTGTCGTCAACTGGACCTCGTGCCACCGACCGACCCGCGGATGCCGGAAAGCGCCCAAGTCCTCAAAATGCGTAAAATCAACGTAAAATCTCCCGACTACTATTACCTCTATTATGGTACGCTCGCTCTCTACCAGCACCAAGGTCCGATCTGGGCGGACTGGAACGAGCGACTCAAGGAAACCCTTCCTCTTCTGCAGAAAAAGACCGGAGCAGAGGCCGGGAGCTGGGACGTCGGTTCCGCTCACGCAGTGCCAGGTGGTCGTGTGGTTTCCACTACCTTGGCTACCTTGAGCCTGGAAGTTTACTACAGGCTTTTACCTATGTACGGTTTTCGCAACAAGGACGCAGCCCCACCTCCGCTCAAAACCAAGGGTAACTGATTCGCCATCGGGTTCGCTGGCGCCAATCCCGTTTTTCTTGTTTACCGTGAAGCGTTCCAGTTGGGTGGCTCTAGACCCAACAGGTGCTTGCGGAAAAAATCGACCCTACGACGGTGTCCGTGGCGACCATCTCCACCGTGGCCGGCTCCGGGAACCATAATGAAGTCGAAGTCTTTGTTCGCTTTGATGAGGGCATCGACGAGTCTGTAGGTGGATTCCGGGGGGACGTTCTTGTCTAGTTCGCCTACGATCAGAAGCAGTTTTCCCTTAAGTCTGTGGGCGTTGTCGATATTGGATGATTCGGCATAGTGAGGACCTACGGGATAACCCATCCATTGCTCGTTCCAAGATGCCTTGTCCATCCGATTGTCGTGGCAACCACAAGATGAAACTGCGACCTTGTAGAAATCCGGGTGGAAGAGTAGGGCGCCCGTCGAGCTTTGGCCTCCTGCCGATCCGCCGTAGATTCCAACTCGGGTGACGTCGTACCAAGGGTTCTTCTTTGCAAATGCCTTGTGCCAGCGGATTCGGTCTGGAAAACCTGCGTCCTTGAGGTTCTGCCAACATACGTCGTGAAAGGCCTTTGACCGGTTGGCCGTTCCCATGCCGTCCATCTTCACCACTACGAAACCCATGTCAGTCCAGGATGAGAAACGTCTTCCAGCGCTGAACTGCTTCGGTGTGTATGAATCATGCGGACCTGCGTACATTGCCTCTAGAATTGGGTATTTCTTGTTCGGATCGAAATTGGCAGGACGGCAGACGATTCCCCAAATGTCGGTCTTGCCGTCGCGACCCTTCGCAGAAAACACCTCCGGCGCTTCCCATCCCTCGGTCTCGAGTTCGGATGTGTCGGCCTTTTCCAGTTCACAGACCAGTTTTCCGTCGGAGACTCGGCGCAGCTCATGGACATGTGCCATGTCAATTCGTGAATAGGTGTCGATGAGGAATTTGCCGTCGGGCGAATAGGCGATCTTGTGCCAGCCGTTTCCTTCGGTCAGAGAAGTCAGTTCGGTTCCGTCGAAGTTCACTCTATAGTAGTGCATGAGGTAAGGGTCCTGTCCCGGGTTCCGTCCGGAGGCTCGGAACCAAACCTGCCTCAGTTCCTCGTCGATCCGGTCAACGTAACGAACCACGAAGCTCCCCTTTGTTATTGGATTGGTGATCTTGCCTTTCTTGACGTCTATGAGGTAGAGGTGACGCCATCCGCTTTTTTCCGAGAGGTAGATGATCTCTTCGGACTTTGTTAGCCAATTAACCAAAGGCACGCCGAGGTTTTTTGGGTGTTCAGTCCAGATGAAGGTCTCGCTTTTCTCGTTTATTAGGTCGCGGGTTTTTCCCGTGAAGGTATCCACTTCAATGACTCTAAACCGCTGGTGACCTCGGTCGACTTTGCGGTAGCGGGCATAGCGTCCATCAGGAGTCCAGCGCAAGTTTGGCCAACCAAAGTCTATTAAGCCAACCTGAGGTTTAAGATGGTGCTTCTTATTGTCTTGTCCGTCACTGATTTTGGCTTCTAGGTCGAACCAGTTCAGCTCATGCTTCGTGAACTTGTCGCCGGGTAGCGGATATTTGCGAGTGTGAAGCTTGGCTCTTCCGCCCATCTTTGGCGAGGATTCCAAAAGGTGCACGTCGCCGACTTTGCCCGGTTGTACTCGAAATGAAATCAAGTTATTCGAATTCGATGACCAAAAGGGTCCTTGGTAGCTGTTGTCCGGTTTGCCATCCTTGCTCAACTGAATGTCCTCTTCGCCCTTGGTGGACCTTACGAAAACATTGTGGTCTTTGATGAAAGCTTTCCACTTTCCATCGGGCGAAACGTTGCGACTCGGACGGTATTGCTTGGGCTTGGGTTTCGGTTCCCGCTCGGTTGGCTTGTTTGTTGAATACGAGGTTTCGGGAATGGCTTTGGCTTCTGTTTTCGTAAGCTTTTTCGTTTTTCGATTCCATTGGAAGTGAAGTCCTTTGATTCGGAAATATGCGAGGTTTTCGGAAGTGTCGAAATGTAGTTGATTAACAGGCAAACTCTTCGCCTTAACCCCCTTGAGGCCAGCCGCTAGAAGTGCTTTTGCAAGACGCTCATGGTCGAAGGCTTCTTCGCGGACACCTTTCCTCAGGTCGACCAACACGAATCTTCGAGTTCCTTGTGGAAGATCGTTGCGATACCAAAAGTGAGAACCGTCGCCTGACCACTGGGGACTGATGCGACTCTTGTAGACGTTTGCTGCGTGGGCCTTTTCGGTCAGGCACAAGTTGGTCGCGCATGCCAGTGTTGCCAAGGCAACGCAGTTGTGTTGCTGAAATATTTTCCGGAAAGGATTCTTCATAACGTATCTTCACTGGTTTGGAAATGTTTGCAGAGGAGTCGAATTTTGTTCGTTCTTTCGGGGAAACCTCTATTACCTTTCTTCAAGTCGATATAGCATTTTATTCAACTCTAATTTTCATTAAATATGATTTGTTCTCCATCTCATGCATCGTTGTTTGATAGGCTTGCGTGATGCGTCAAAATGAAAAGAATCTTCTGAGGTGAAAATCCTACTGAGCATTGCCATTGGGATTGGCTCCCTACTGACGGCGGTGGTCGAGGCGGGTATCAAGCCTGCCATCACCGCGCCGCGCGGCACGACCGGTAGTTCCGTTCCCATACGCGTAACCTTTACCCATAAGGGCGTCCCTTCACCTGTAAGTGGTTTTGCGGCCAACGACGTCACTGTGACCAACGGTTCCCTAAGTGATTTCTCCGGCTCGGGGCACATCTACGATTTCAAGGTTTCCCCGACCGCAAAGGAATTTTCCGTTTCGGTCGGCGCCAACGCCGCCACGAACCGTTTCTCCATACTTGGTTCAGGTGACGAGAAAGTCCCGTTCTACACTTGGACGCGGCAGATGGAGATTTCGTTTCCCGGTTACGGAGAGGGATACGCGAAGCTTAAGGATTTTCCGGTGCTGGTAGTGTTAAGGGATGGCCATGGGGTTAACTTTGCGGACTTTAACTCTCATGACGGAGTCCCTTGGGCGGACCTGCGATTCACTGCCTCGGACAAGAAAACGATTCTCAACCATGAGGTGGAAACTTGGAACGACGCTGATGGCAGATCATGGGTCTGGGTGCAAGTTCCCGAGCTGCTCCATGATACGAAAATCTACGCCTTCTGGGGTAAGGCGGACGAGGCGACACCGACCTACGCGACCAATGGTTCCACCTGGAAGAACGGGTATGTTGGTGTCTGGCACCTGAATGAAGGCACTACGCCGGTGGCTGACTCTTCGGAAAGCGGCAACCATGGTGAAAATATCGGATCCGGCGTAAAATATGGCCAAGCAGGCAAGGTGGGCAAGGGAGTGATGATGACTCAGTCGGGGGGGAATGGCGGGGTAAAGGTCGCCGACAGTGAAACACTGGATTTCGGTGAAGACAATTTTACCGTCGAGATGTGGGAGCGCAAGGAAGCTCGCTCATCGGGTTGGAAAAACATCGGGGACTTTGGCAAGTGGCAGACCGGCTCCCAGCCGGGGCAGAACGAGTGGAGCTTGGGCACGACGAAAACAGGGGACGACGATAAGCCCGGCTTCAGCATTGAAATCGGCGATACTAGCCACAGTGTCCATGCCTCCCATGACATTGCCATCAATACTTGGAATCACGTCGTCGGCGTACGGGATGGCACTACCATGCGTATTTACGTCAACGGGTTGGAGGAAGGTGTCGAGACCGATGTTTCCGGAACCGTCAACAACATGGGACGTGATCTGCATTTCGGTTACTTTCAGTTCAAACCGAATCTCAGTACCCAAGCCACCTTGGATGAAATGAGAGCCTCCTCTGTGGCCCGATCCGGCGACTGGATCCGGGCGACCTACAGGAGCGCCTCGGCAAACGACACATTCACGACCTACCGAGTGGCGATGCCTGATGGAGAAGAATCCCTGGCTTCTTCCAAGTCCTTCACCAAGCACTGGGCCTATGACGTGCCCAAACGATCCAGCCTGCCCAAAGTTAAGGATGCCGACTGGTGCCGACAACCGATTGACCACTTTGTCCTGAGCCAACTGGAAGGCCGAAGCATGAGACCAAATCCACCTGCAACTCCGGCAACCTGGCTCCGTCGAGTAAGCTTCGACCTCGTCGGTCTTCCTCCAACTCTCGATGAACTGGACGCTTTTCTGAATGATTCCACGCCTGAGGCGAAAAGCAAGGTGGTCGATCGCTTGCTTGGTTCTCGCCACTTCGGCGAACGTTGGGCCAGGCACTGGCTCGATCTTGCACGCTATGGTGATTCTACAGGTATTCACGAGGACGTCGTACGTCCAAGCTGGGCATGGCGCGACTGGGTCGTGCAGGCCTTTAACGATGACATGCCCTTTGATCGTTTCACCATCGAGCAGCTCGCCGGCGACCTTTTGCCGGACGCCAACCTCCGGCAGCGGATCGCCACCGGGTTTCATCGGGCCGCTCCTTTTAATACGGAAGGGGGCACGCCCAAAGAGGCCCGTCGTACCTATCAAGTCCTTGATCGCGTGAACGTGACCGGAACAGTCTGGTTGGGAGCCACTCTCGAGTGCGCTCAGTGCCACGATCACAAGTACGATCCTTTCACTCAGGAGGATTACTACCGGCTATTCGCCTATTTTAACAATACCCCTGATGAAATGGGTAAGAGCATTGGAGCGGGTCGAGCGGCCATGGCCGGCCCCACCGTGAAGGTCGGAGGCACCACCACCTTTGTCATGCAGGAAATGGCCAAACCTAGGAATACTCGTGTTTTCGAGCGAGGTAATTACGAGACTCCCGGCAAAAATGTGACCATCGGTCTGCCGCAATCTCTCCATCCCCCCAAAGGTGATCTTCCCGCCAACCGCCTTGGTCTGGCTCGCTGGCTGGTCGACCCCGCCAATCCATTGGTCGCCCGGGTCACCGTGAACCGCTGGTGGGCTGAGTTGTTCGGCATGGGACTGGTGCGAACAGGCAGTGATTTCGGCACGCAAGGGGACACACCGACCCACCCCGAACTGCTCGACTGGTTGGCGACCGATTTCATCGATCAGGGCTGGTCCATGAAGCGTATCTTGCGAACCATCGCGCTTTCCTCCACTTACGGGCAGTCCTCAAACGTCCGGCCCGAATCTCTGGAGGTAGACCCGGGCAATCTTTGGCTGTCTCGCGCTCCTCGCCTGCGTCTATCCGCCGAGGCCATTCGCGATAACGCCCTTTCCGTTGCCGGTATCCTTTCCGCGGCGCTTGGTGGACCACCCGCGTACCCTCCACAACCGGAGGGTATCTGGTGGATACGAGACGCTAAATCTCCCGTCTATAAGACTTCCGTAGGAGAGGAGCGATATCGCCGTTCACTCTACACCATTTGGCGTCGCTCTTACCTGCACCCTAGCTTGGCAAACTTCGACGCTCCCGATCGAATCACCTGCGCAGTCCAGCGAGATCGTACCAATACGCCCCTGCAAGCCCTTACCCTACTCAACGACCCCATCTACCTGGAAGCCGCCTTTGGGCTTGCCCGACGATTGGCGAGTGAACCGGCCATTGTCGCGACCGAGCAACGAATGATTCGAGGTTTTCGACTGGCCACTTCTCGTATACCCACGAATGAAGAAAGTGAACTTCTCCTGCGCTTGTTTCGGAGTCGACTTGATCGTTTCAAGGCGGATTCCGATTCTGCTTACAAGTTAATCGAGTCGACAAGGGGAGGACTGGCGGCGGGCATATCCCCCATCGATTCTTCCGCCGCCGCCGAGTTGGCCGCCTGGTTTCATGTCGCCAACGTTTTACTCAATCTCGACGAGACCATTACCAAGGGATGAAGAAATACCTCGAACCTGTTGTGACTGCTACATCAAGCTTTTCACGGCGCGCCGCCCTTTCGGGCATGGGCATCGGCCTTGGCTCAATCGCCCTGAACGCCTTGTCCGCCCGCCGCGCAATAGGTTCACCCGCTTCATCGACGAATGTCCTAGCTCCAAAGCCCCCTCACTTTGCCCCACGAGCCAAGAACGTTATTCTTCTATTCGCGAGTGGGGGAGTCTCTCATCTGGAACTGTTCGACCCCAAGCCCGAACTTGTGAAGAACAACGGCAAGATGGTTCCCGACGAACTAATCAAGGGACAGCGTTTCTCCTTCATCAACCCCAAGTCCAAGCTCCTCGGTTCGCCCTACAGTTTCAGCAAGCACGGTGACTGCGGCATGGAATTCGGAGAACTTCTTCCAAATCTCGCTCGACTTGCCGACCGGACGACTCTTGTGCGCAGCGTCCGCACCGACAACGTCAACCATACGCCCGCTCAAGTGATGATGGCCACGGGCGTGGAACGCCCGGGCAGACCTTCTATGGGCGCTTGGGTGACCTACGGTCTTGGGTCCATGAACTCCGACCTGCCCGCCTTCGTCGACATGTACAGCGGGAAGTCTCAGAGCCGCTCTCCCCTGAAACCCTCCGGTTTTCTCCCTTCCGTGCATCAGGCCGTTACCCTGCGGTCCGGCCACGATCCCGTTTACTATCTTTCCGACCCGGATGGTATGAAACGCGACGACCGCGAAGTCACCATCCGGGCGATCAACGACCTCAACCGAAACCGACTCGCAGAGGTGGGGGACCCGGAGATCGCCACTCGAATCGCACAGTATGAAATGGCTTTTCGGATGCAGCGGACCGTTCCCGAACTCGTAGATCTCTCAACCGAACCCGCTCATGTATTGAAAGCCTACGGAGTCGAGCCTGGAAAGCCGTCCTTGGCCGCGAACTTGCTCATGTCTCGGCGAATGGTCGAACGAGGCGTGCGATTTGTTCAGTTGCGCGACGGAGGATGGGATCACCATAGTAAACTATTTAAGGAGCTACCCGAGAAGTGCGGTGAACTCGATCAGCCCTTGGCCGCTCTGGTCGAAGACCTCGACGAACGTGGTCTCCTCGACGAAACTCTAATCATATGGGCGGGTGAATTCGGTCGCACGCCGATGCTCCAAGGAAGCGCCAAAAGGGATGCCGCAGGTCGAGACCATCACAAGGAAGCATTTTCCGTATGGATGGCCGGCGGCGGCCTCAAACCCGGCCTCACCCACGGCTCCACCGACGAACTCGGTTTCATGGTCACGGAGAACCCCGTTCACGTCCACGACCTGCATGCAACCATTCTTCACCTACTGGGATTGGATCACGAGCGGCTCGTGTTCCCGCACGGTGGACTCGACCACCGACTGACGGATCTACACGGGAAGGTCGTTCACGATCTGTTGGCTTGATAAAGTGGGTTCCTTTAAAAATGGGATCACTGAAACTTCGAATGTCTTACCCTTGCATTTTACTTTTGTTCGAGCATTAGCGTTTATTTGATCAACCGTTCGTTGACGTAATCGTCGATGGTGCGACAATGTTGATGTTTCGTAAATTCACAAACTGTCATGGAAATTTTCTTCACTCTAATCATGCTCATCCTGCTTCAAGCAGTATTGGGTTTCGATAACCTGCTTTATATCTCTCTTGAATCCAAGAGAGCACCTGCATCCGATCAAGCGAAAGTCCGCAAGTGGGGTATCGGACTCGCGATAGTTCTCCGCATCGTTCTGCTTTTTGCTCTCCTCAAAGTTCTTTCGGTATTCGAAAGTCCGTTTCCACGCCTATTCTGGCCCGGAGTGATCGACGCCAAGCTCAACTTGCACGGGGTAATCGTTATGATTGGAGGCGTTTTCATCATATATACGGCGCTGCGGGAAATCTATCACATGCTCTCTCTGGAAAAGCTTGGCCATGATGCTGGCGCCGACGGAGCAGGTTCGACCAAGGCAATAGTCGTACGAATCGTAATTATGAACCTTGTATTCTCCTTCGACTCCATTCTGAGCGCCATGGCCCTCACCGACAACTTTTGGGTTATGGCTTCGGCAATCATCGTCAGTGGAATCCTCATGATTTGGCTGGCGGACAGAGTCTCGGAATTTTTGGAAAAGAATCGTATGTACGAAGTCTTGGGCTTGTTCGTACTCTTTATCGTCGGAATTATGCTGGTAAGCGAAATCGGGGGGCATGGCGAAGGGGTTGAGACTTATCTCAAGCTTTTTGGACACGAGATTGAGCCTATGAGCAAGGCCACCTTCTACTTCGTTATCGCCATACTTGTTCTCATCGACCTCGTCCAGTCGCGCTACCAAAAGAATCTCCTTAAAATGAAGACCCTCGAGCAGGGATAAAAATCCAAGGATGCTCCGAACCTTTTAAGGTTCACAAAGATTTCTTCACTATTCTACAGACCCTCCTGCCCAGCGACGGTGGTCAAATACGTGGTTTTTTTGCCTACAGTCCGGGGGCTTTCTAAAAGATCACGTCCGAGAAGACACTGATGATCTTGCGTCCGAGATTCAGCTTAGGCGCAGGCTCGCCCCGGGTCTTCCAGTCGGTTTCGAACATAGCCAAAAAGTCGCCTACGATTTCGGTGCCCTCGATGAACGCGAACAGCTCGTAGTTCGACTGGAAGGCGCCGCTGCTGAAGTTTGTCGATCCCATGCCCAGGGTCTTGTCATCGATAATGCACATCTTTACGTGTAACTCCTGCCCCGGGGCCACGGTGTAGTGTCTCACTTCGATCGGCAGTTCGGGATGCTCCCGCTTCAACTCCTCGACCATGCCCACCGCCTTGTTGTTGGGGCCCCCCTTCCAGTCCCGGTAGTAGAGGTGCTTCGCGGGGTCGACCAGCAATCGCACCTTTACCCCGCGCTTGGCTGCCCGGGCCAAGGCTTTCAGGGTTTTCGTATCGTTGAGCAGCAACTGTTCCACTTCAATGCTCTTGGTTGCGGCGTCGAACTTATCGATCAGACATACCCGCGTGTTCCGCAGGTACGGTGAGGTCAAGGTGAGGTTCCCGGCGCAGGAGGAATATCCTTCCTCCTGCAACCGCATCTGCATCCGCTTTTTGGCCGCGGTCTCATCGTAGATGGAGATGGGGGCGTAGGGGGCGCCGTCGCGAATGCAATTCCAGTTGTTCGAGAAACTGATTTCCAACTCGCGCACGAACGGCCCGGCTACACGCACCATGGCATCGTGGTTCTTGGCCGTGGTATCGGAAAAATTCATGCCACCGAACATCGCTTCCACACCGTCGACGATGATGATTTTGCTGTGGTCCACGCGGGCCGGCGCAATGGCCTTGATGAAACCGGGGTCGGCGTTGCGTACGTTCAGCCCAAGCTCCTTGGCCTTGGACATTTTCTGTCGGTACTGCGGTTTCGCCACGGGCGTGCCGGCCTCGTCTGCAACCGCAATCTCCTCCAAGGTCTCGGCCTCTTTCTTCTGCGCTCGCTCATAGTCCTGAGACGTGCGCGAAAGCAGCATGAAGATCTCCACGCCTTCTTTCTGTTTCTCAAGGAGTAGGTCGATCACCTGGTCGCCTATGTCACCACCGAACAGGTACATGCCGAACATCACCTGTTTCTTAGCGCCACGGATCATTTCCAGCCCCTGCCCGAACACTTCGTCCTGGTCCACCAAGGCGCGCGCTGCCATGGGTTGAGACTTTTCGGCTATGGGCAACATGTGCGTCGCCACGTGCTTCTCGTAATACTGACGGTCCATCTGGTCCGAGACCTCGAATTTCACAAGCACTAGCAACGCCACTCCAATGCAAACAAGCGCTGACCACGAAAGAAACTTCTTCATCTTCCCACTACCATACTGCTCAAACGGCAGTGGTCAAGGGCAGGGCGAAGAGCAGAGAGCAGTTCTAGAATGCGTGGAGGACTTTGTAACCCATCGATTTATAACCACCGCGCTTATTCTCTGTCCACTTGCGCCGTTCGAGCCGCAACCGAGAACCGACGATCGAGCCGAACCAAGTTCCCTTGCCGGTCCTTTACCGAAACGCTCAGGTTTCCCTCGGCGAGCGATTGGATGGGTGTAGACAGTTGCCATTCCCATACGCCGGGATGGGTCTTCTTGAACTTGGTGGCTGCGTTTTGTCCTGCGGGCAAACCATCAATCTTAAAGTCAAAGCGTACCTCGAAAGTGTTTTCGTCAAGACCGCTGTAGTAGTCGTGCATACCGATGCGAATCAGTGAAAGGGGTTCATTGCTTCCGGCACGAGGAAGGTTGACCGACAATGTGGGTCGCAACTCGTCGAGGAACCAACCGCGTTCCCTGTAACCCGGTTGCTGGCGACTGATCGGGGCGCCGAGATCGATCCAACGCACAAAGGTTAGCTTCTCCTCCGCGCTCAAGGGAGGAACCCTAGCATTCGGTGGTGGACAGGCTCGACCCAAGAAATCAACGTCGGCATCGTTGGGGTTCGTGCCTTCGGGCAAGGTGGATGGATCGCCGGGCACCTTCTCGGTCGGGTGATCCTGGTTGCTCCAGCCATCCAGGCGCTTGCCGTAGATCTGCCAGACCAGGAGACTCCGCCTGGACTGAAATTTTCGGATGTATCGGGAGGCGTTGGTTTGGCGCCATGAACCGTTCTTGATCACCGGTTTGCGTCCATACTGCGCCCGCGAGTCATTCGCCAGACGATGCCAGGTGTTCTCGTAACCGTCTACCTCCTCTTCGTCATCCAGCACCAATTCCGCGGCCGGATTCTTGCCTCCGGCGTGACACTTGATGCAAGAGCGCTGCAACAGGGGCTTGATGTCTCGATAGTACTCAACGTCGACTGCCCCGCTGGATTGCTTCTCCACCTCCAGCTCCTTTTTTCCCGGCTTGAGCAGGGTTGCCAACTGGCTTAGGTCGGTCGGTCGATAATCCTCTCTTCCGGCAAAAGTCAGGGAGAAATCCAAACTCTTTTGCGCATGGGCATGGCAACCACCGCAGTTGTAGCGTTTTTCGCCCGGCCGCAACTGATGCCATGTCTGGGACATGTTCAAGACCATGGCGTTGCGGTCCAGGGTCTGGAAGGTGAACGGCACGTCGGCGGGGATTCTGGCCAAAAAACTGGTGTCGGGATTGCCTTCCGAATCGAGGATTTCTTTGCCGTCGGAATCTTTCTTACGCAACGGAATTTCTCCGAGGATACGTAAGCGCTCTTGGGCATGGTTCATGAAATTGCGGGAGTTTCGCCCCATCTTGGCCCCATAACTGAAATGCGAGGTGGGTTCCATCGACAGGATGCGTACCGCGAAAATATCATTATCGGAGTACTTGCCGGCATCCGCCCCCTGGGTTCTCCAATTTGGGCTGGCCCCATTCTGCGAGGTATTGAACGGATCGAGCCCGTCGAAGGATTTCGCTCCATAGCCCGGACTTGTGTTGCGCTTGTAAAAAGAGGAGGTGCCGACCAATCCGAAAGGCGTGCCCGCGGGTAGGTCCGCATGCTCGGAGCCATCGTTGGCAAGCGGCGGAAGGGTGGCCGGTTCATCGATCCCGTAGATCGCCCGGTAGCTCACAACCGGCTTCGGTTGCATTTCATTATAGCGCGGATCGTTCTTGAGCTTAACCAGTTCGCGATAATCCCGTACCGGTCCGCCACCGGGCACCCGGTAGATGCCCCCGTCGTAATCGGGCTTGTTCACCGGGCGGCGCAAATCGTTGGCCGGACCGGGTGACCACACAAGCAGGAGGTCGTTGTTTGGGGCGGAACTCGGATGAGTTACCTTGCCGACGTAATTCCCCTGTTCATCCTTCGGCGAGGCGTTGTCCTGCCCGTGGGTGAACCGAGTGAGTCCGTCCAGACCCTTGGGAGAAAAGGCAATCGATTCATAGCGTGGTTTTCCGTTAGCGTGGATACCTTGCCGGAAGCGTGGATTCGATTCGTGACGCGGGTTCGGGTCTCCGAATGGGGCCACCCCGGCCGGTGGTTTCGGAGGCAATGAAAAAAAGCTTCCGAATCCGTTGTTGTTTTGGTTGTAGTAGTGCTCCACCACAAGGTCGCCGCGGGAGAGCTGGGTCTGGAAATGATAGGCCGATGCCCCGGAAAATACGCTGACCAGCGGTTGCCACTCGGTTCCGTCCGGACGAATGGCCCACAGGCTCCACAGGCGTTGGTCGCGCAGTCCCTGTCCCTCGTAGCTGGAAAACATGATCCGGCCATCTTTCAATACCGTGGGATGCAACGCGCTGCCCAGGTTCAGGTGACCAATCAGTTCCACGTTTTTGCCGTCCTCGTCCATGACGAAGAGTTGCAAGTTGGGGAAGGTGTAGCTTTTGTTCGGCAGGTAACCGTTGCGACTGGAACTGAACACCACCTTCCCACCGGGCAAAGGACAGGGGCCGAGGTTGAAGATACCGTATCCCAAGTTCACCTTGTCTCGGTCGGTGGGGCGCTCCGCCCAATCAGCGACCCCGGTGTTGGGCGTCCATTCCTGATGGGTCAACCGGACGATCTTACGGCTCTTCAGGTGGATCTTGTAAATGTCCGCCCCGGCCCTTGACGCCAAACGCCGTTGGGAGTTCAGGGCTTCCTTGCGCTGATCGTGAAGGTAAACGTAATAAATCCACTCGCCGTCCAAGGATGGAAAAGGATCTATCACCGACCCGTTGCCTCCCTTGACCAGCACTTCCTCGCTCCCATCGGGGTGAAGCAGCAT
>CAWVZQ010000006.1:0-27480 GCA_963934405.1 uncultured Opitutales bacterium
TCGCGAAACCGTCCGACTCGATTACCTCGGGTCATGTAGTCGCTTGCGTCCAAGGCAAAAACGATCTGGCGGCCAGGGGTGCGGATTCCGAAAGCATCGATCTCGTAGGTTGGTCGAACTCTTCCGTGCAATCCGGAAAATGATGGCGCTTTCGTAGACGAGGGGACTGAAACCGTACTAACCGGAATCGCGGAAGGATCTATCCGCGTGCTCGAACCAGAAGAGGTTAAAGCATCCTGTTTAGCAGTAGAAGATTCTGCCGCAAGCAACAGTGACTCCAAAGTTTCGCCTCCCTTCCGATCGGTCCCGAGCATGGCAGCAGATGGATGCCGCGAAACGGGAGGAGATGATGGTTCAGCTGTAGATACCACCTCATGCACCGGCAAATAGCTTCCAAAATCGATCCATTTCATTTGCCATGCAAGTGCAGCGCTCGCGACCGCAAGATTCGCCAAGATGCTGAGAGTAAGGACGAGCTTCGAAAACCATCCACCTCCTGAAGATTTGTTCGATTGCGTAGCGACAATACCGTACCCAGGCTCGAAAACCTTCCCGCCATTTGTAACCAGATGCTCCCGCCATGCGTCAAAATCCGTTTCCGAGCACTCGTATTTCTTGCATTGCTCGTCCTTGGATATGCTGCGGATAATCGATTCCAGTACGATCCGCAGTTTTTCTTCTCCACTAAAATGCTTTGCCATTAGAAATCAGTTTACAACAAATATACTTAAACGCCAAATTTTTCGCATGCAACTGCCAATGCGCAAATAGCCGCCGTCTCTACTTTCATGGTATAAGGGCCCAAGCGGACGGGAACAAACCCTGCATCCTCCGCAAGTTTTTGCTCCGCTTCGGAAAATCCCCCTTCCGGTCCGATCGCAAAAGCAATGTCCGTTTCGGCACTCTTGGGCAGCGAAGAAACGGAAACTGCATTAACTCCAAGACAACCAATCAATCGAAGACCACCGTCTGGTAATTCTTGCAACCACTGATCGAAAGAGCGAGGTTTTCGGATCACGGGCAGCCATGGATTCCCCGACTGCTTGCAAGCCTCTGTCGCAATTCGAGACCACTTCCCCATCTTTGCATCTACCCTATGCTCCACATTCGCAACCTCGCCATGTTCCGAAAATAGCGGACTAACAAACGAAACTCCAAGTTCAGTGAGTTGCCGAACTATATCATCCATTCTTCCACCCTTTGGTAGAGAGACCCCGAGATCGAAGGCCGCTTGAGATTTCTCGACCTGAACGGATTCGAGATTTTTTAGAACAACAACCCTTCCGCCCACGTCAACGACCTCAGTCCGAAAAATTGACCCGCGACCGTCCAACACCTCGACCGCATGTCCCACTCCAACCCGTAAAACCCTGGAAAGATGACGACTTTCCTCTCCCTGCAAGCGAAACATACCTTCCTCCGATGGAAGGTCATCCGGTGCAAAGACTCGGTAGGTCCGGCTCATTTTTTGTCGAATGCGATTGACCATTCCTGTAGGAATCTGACAACGAGTACAACAAAAAGCACCGTCCAAAGACGGTGCTCTTGTAACCAAACAATGATATGAAGTCATTCAGTACTTCAGTACCATGAAAACGCACTTAATAAGACCGGCAGTTCACTTCGGCGTTCAATAAAGCTTCTAATCAGATGAGAATTTCAGGAGGGAAAGCTAAAGGCATAAAACTGAGGATACCAAAAGGCAGTCCCTTGCGACCTGCTGCAGAACCAGTTCGCGAACGTTTATTTTCCTCATTGGGAGATCTCGTGTCAGGTGCGAAATTCCTCGATCTCTTTGCAGGGACAGGTTCCTATGGATTGGAAGCACTCAGTCGTGGAGCCGAAAGCGGGGCCTTCATCGAACAAGACGTCAACACGGCATCATGCCTTCGAAACAATCTGACCGCCGTATGTAAAAGCGCCAATGTTTCTCCGGAAAATTTTGAAATCATAAGTGGCGATGCCCTCCGAACCACACCTCGGCAATCAGGATCTTTCGACCTAATATTCGCCGACCCCCCCTACGCCATTCTCATGAAAATTGCTCCAAAGCTCTTTGCTCGGATACTTGGAGACGGTCTGGCAAACAAAAGTTCCCTGCTCATTTTAGAATTACCCGGTGAGGTGGAGCTAGATGCGGAAGGATGGCGATGCGAGCGCCGACTGGGAAAAGCACGCAAGGGAGCACCAATCCTAGCTCTTTTTCGCCCGACTTCCGCCTAACCCTTTACCAGTACTCGGACGAAAGTATTCCCAGAGCGACAACGCAGGCAGTTTCTTCCCGAAGAACACGGGGACCAAGGTGGCGAAATTCGAATTCCGAATCTCTCAGCAGGTCACGTTCTCGGGCGGACCAACCGCGTTCAGAACCAACGGCGAGCTGGCACGGAGTCCGCGGAAGTGCAGAATCAGTAAAAGCCAGCGGTGACGCGGCTTCGTATACGTCGAGGGCGAAACGGCTACCGGAACGAGGTAATTCGGCAAGAGCGACTTCGATATTAGGATGATGATTCACGATGGGAAGAAAGGAAGAGAAAGCTTGTTCGACTCCACGAAGGAGATGGCGACGCCACTCGTCGGAACTCCACAGTTTGCTGTCGGCATAGGAAGGCTCGCCTTTGTCGGTTCCAAAAAAGTCCATTGCCTCGACGCCTAAACTGGCTGCCTGCTGAAGAATTTTACGAGCAGTCTGTGGTCTGGGAAGACCGACGAGAAGACCAATGGGAATTCGATCGTCCTCAATGCTTTCTTGCCAAAGAAAGGAAAGGCGTAATCCGGCGGTACCGTCCTCCAAGATAGTAGCCTTACCCTTGGGACCATTTACGACGGCAACATCGAAGTCGTCGCCAGGCAGACGCCTCAAGACCTCTTTGACATGAGCGACCCGAGGATCTCCAATAGGCAAAAGAATCTCGTTTGCCTGATCTTCAAAGAGTAAAAGGTTCAAAGCGGAGCAAGCCAAAGAGTCTGGTAAGGTCTCAGAACAACACCCTCCGGACCAATGGTGATATCGGAACCACCTGCAAAATCACGAACCTTTCCATCGGGAAAAAGTTCCTCGATGTGGATTGCTGCGGGAATAGGAACAGGAGCATTCGTAAAATTGAAGAGACAAATAACAGTTTGGGAACCATCGAGAGAAGTGCGCTCGACGGCAAACAAATCGGGACCGTATTCCTTAATGACCTGAGGGGCATCGGGATGAAAAGCAGGACAGGATGCCCGACGACGCAGCAGACGCGCCAACCAGTCGAAAACCCGAGCACCGAGACATTCGGCATCATCGAGAACTTCCGTAAGTTCACCGTGCTCCCATTTTCGGCGGTTAATACTCCGGTTGTGGCCAGTTTCCTCAACCCCTTGAATATGGTTGGGTGTTGCGGTGAGAGAATGGAAATAAATAGCGGGAATCCCTTGCATGGCAAGAGCCACCGCTTGGGAACAAAGGAAACGAGCTTCTCCAACTGCATCGTCTTCCGGTTCGGCAAGGGCGCCGAAGTAGGTGGCGTTTAATTCGTAGGGAACCTCGGAACCGTCTTCAAGCGACCTCATGGAGACAAGCCCTCCACGCGCCTCGACCTTTTCGGCAAGGGCAAGGATTTCTTCCTGTGAAAGTATGCCTTCGAGAGGGCGTACTCCGATTCCGTCGTGACTGGCGGTAAAGTTGAGGAAAGAGCAACCGCGGGGCGGAGGCGCCAAGTGGCTCGCCCATTCAGTGAGATAAGCGGCAGTGCCGTTGAGCAAACCGTGCAAAACAAGGGGGGGTAGAGCGAACTGATAAACCATGTGAGCCTCGTCACCTCGACCAAAATAACTTATGTTTTCATCATGAGGAACATTGGTTTCCGTCAAGATAATGACGTCGGGGGCAATGACTTCCAGAAAATTCCGCAAGAGCTTAACCACCTCGTGGGTCTTAGGCAGATGCAAGCAGTTCGTTCCGATTTCTTTCCAAAGAAAAGCCACCGCATCCAGTCGCAAAACCCGGCTACCTTCGGAAACATATTTCATTATAATATCCAGAAACTCAAAGAGCAAATCGGGAGAACGCCAGTCAAGGTCGACTTGATCGGAGCTGAAAGTGGTCCATACGTGGCGTTCGCCATCGCGAGTGGAGGTGGGAGTCAGAAGAGGAGAAGAACGGGGTCTGACGACAGCCGTAAGATCGGCCTCCGGGTCTTCTTCTCGAATATAGTTGAGAGCAGGTTCAATTCCGGAGACATAATCGAGAAACCAGTCACTCCCTGCGGAACAGTGATTGAGCACGAGATCGAACATTAGATCGAACTCACCCGAAAAGCTCCGAACATGCTCCCAATCCCCGTAGCGCTCGTCCACCTCACGATAATCGATGACGGAAAAACCATCGTCGGAAGACCAAGGGTAAAAAGGCAAAAGATGTACTATGGAAAAGACGCCTTTCACACGCTCACTGCAAAAGTGGCGAAGAGTCTCGAGGGGAACCTCGCCTTTTTGGTAAACCATGTCGGCATAGGTAATGAGAACGGCGTCCTTCTCGCTCCACAAACGCTCAGTCTGATGAGCATCGATTCCCACTCCATAGCGACCGAGGGTATGATAAAAACGCTCAAGCAATTGGTCCGCGACGGTAGATCCGTATAGCTTTTGAAAGCGACGGCGAATAGTCTTCAATTTAGAGTTGGAGACATGCTTCACGATGGAAGATATGCTGTTCATTTCAAGCTATTTAATAGCCAGTGAGGCTGGAGATAAAGGCTCGTAGATTACTGCGGACGACAGAGTAGGAGTAAAATTGCCGAGCAATCTCGTAGTTGTGATTCACCATTTCGTCTCTGTAAGATTCGTTGTGGAGAACTTGTCGGACATGGTCGGCAAGGGATGGAGAAACGAAACCGTCCATTGTTAGCAGGCGAAAACCTTTGGGTTCGATGTCGCGGACAAAGATGGAATAGCGGTTGATCAGGACAGGTTTACGGAAATAAACCGCCTCAAGAAGAGCATTGCCAAAGCCTTCGTATATGCTCGGGTAAGTAACGAAGTCAGCGTGAGGATAAAGGTCCCAAAGGGTGTACACCTTTCGACCCTTCGAATCACGCTGCCGCACCTCGCCCACCCGGTCGGCGACCAAGCGGAGGTCTACGCCTTCTTCTTTGGCGAGTTGCTCGAGCATCCCGTAATACTCGTAACCCTCGTCACCCGCTTCATGAGAAATGACCAGTTTGCACTTTGGGTTTTTAAGAAGACTCACCAATTTGATTGATTGCTCGATCCCTTTGCGAGGGACAACCCGAGTTGGCTGAAGAATGAAAAAGTCATCGGGATCCAACCCCAACTCCTGCCGCACGTCGGCGGCGTAGTCGTCGGGAGGCGCGGGTGGGTTGTCGAAATCAAAGACATTGGGAATCACCAAAGAAGAAATGCCCTTCCGGAGGGCCAGTTGCTCCTGAGCTTCCTGATTAATTACCACGTCGCGCATATTCGCAAGATCAGGGGGGAAGGACATATCTAGATATTCGGGCACTGCATTCACGGAGAACCGCGTGCGCTCCCAGTAGAAATCATGGTGGTGGGCAATGGCCGGCATGCGGGTCTCGGAGAGAAACTCCGTTAGGGCAATCCCCAAGGGAACGTGCATCGGAATAGCCAGCACGTTTTGAGGAATCAGAATGTCTATCTCGAACTTCTCTACGAATTGATAAAGGGTACCCTTTAAGTATTCCGAAAGATCCCTGATTCGTTCGGTCAGTAGACGACTGCGACGCTCGGATCCCCATATCCGTTCGTTTATCCACTCGTTCTCGGAAAATCCGAAGTAAGCCTCGGGCACGACATGACTGATGTCAGCTTCGCGATCACTTCTACCACTGTACCAAAAGCTGACGTGTCGATCTTCCCAAAGAACTTCCGCCCATTTAGCGCTCTCGAGAGAAACCCCGTCCTGCCCCGCAAAACGAGTTGAGACAAATCCGATTTTTTTTGACATGAGATGCTACAAAAATCGCTCTTGCAGCGACTTGAGTAAACCCATGTCCAAATGACCAAAGTTTTCAACAACAAAGACCTCTCGAAAACTTTGACGTGGCCGGTTAGGCTCCTTTTTCCTAAAGGCAAGGAAACATGGAGAGCAAAATTATCAACGGCGAAGAAATTCTTACCAAACTCTTGGAGGAAATTCCCGGACAAGTCGAAAGGCTAAGTGAAGTTCGAGAAGAACTTCTCGCGAACGCAGTTCTGTTAGGCGAGATCCCTTCCCCTACCTTTGGCGAGGGAGACAGGATACGCTTCGTAATCGATCGATTTCGGGAGAACGACTTAGTTGCACCCACCATCGATGATTGCGGAAACGCCTCGGCCCTTCTCCCCGGTTCCGATGGAGAAAACACCATTCTCGTCATGGCTCACGCCGACAATGTCTTTGATCACGAAACCAATCACGCAATGTGTGTAGGTTCAGACAGAATCACAGGTCCGGGCATCGCGGACAATGCCATCGGTCTCTCCTCCATTCTCACGCTCCCCACACTCCTCGACTCACTTGGTCTCAAACTTAAGGACGATCTCCTTCTCCTCGCCAACGTCAAAAGCCTCGGTCGGGGAAATCTCGAAGGTGCCCATCACTTTCTGGAAACCACCCAACGGCCGTTTCGAGCCGGTATCTGCGTGGAAGGGGCGACACAAGGACGCTTGAGCCACTCCGGCCTAGGTGCCTTGCGATGCGAGATCAGCTTGCGAATCCCAGGCGATTACGACTGGAACCGATTCGGAGCTTCCGGGGCCATCGCCCACCTTTCTCGCTTAGTCGGGCGAATCATGGAAATACCGGTGCCTCGCGAGCCAAAGACAAGTGTCGTTTTTGGCGGACTCCGTTGCGGATCCACCTACAACACCGTTCCCAAACGCGGCTCGCTTCGCTTCGAAATCACTAGCGAGGCCGACACCGTAGTGACCGACCTGGAGAGCCAAGTCCGAGATCTCTCCGAGGAGTTCTCCTTGGAATCCGGCACGGAAGTAAAACTTGAAATCGTGGCCCGACGCCCCAACTGCGGTATTCCCTTCTCCCATCCATTGGTCAAGACTACCCGTGCAATCATGGACTCACTCTCAATCACTCCCAAGGTGGACCCAAGTACGGGAGACCTAAACGCAATCGTCCAAGCAGGTCACCCCGGCGTGACCCTCGGGCTTACCACTGCCGAAAACCTTCGCGACGAAAACGAGAGCATACTTCTGGAACCACTATTCAAGGGTCTTGCTCAGCTGATAGCACTCCTAAGAGCTATCGATGAGGGACTTTGCGACGCATGACGGACGACACAAAAAGCTGGCTGGAACAAAACACCTTCCACCACAGCGATTTCTGGGATCTCCGTAAGCTAGTCGAGGAAAAGGAGCGGAAGGGCCTTACCATCTCTCTCTGCATTCCGACTCTCAACGAGGAAAAAACCATCGGAAAAGAAGTCCTTATTCTCCGCTCGGAATTAATGGAGCGATACGGATTGGTAGACGAGTTTGCCGTGATCGATTCAGGATCGGACGACCGTACGAGAGAGGTGGCGTCCGCTTACGGCGCCGACGTTTACCTTGCCGCCGACATTCTTCCGGAAATGGGTAACAAACGCGGCAAGGGCGAGAATCTTTGGAAAGCCATCTATCAACTGAAGGGAGACGTCATCTGCTACGTCGATGCCGACATCTCCAACATTCACCCTCGCTTCGTCTACGGACTAGTGGCTCCGCTGATTCGATGTGACGAAGTAAAATACGTAAAAGCCTTTTATGACCGACCGCTAAACTACTCATCCGGTCTGCGACCCAGTGGTGGCGGACGCGTCACGGAAATACTGATCCGCCCTCTCTTTTCCTTGTTCTACCCCGAGTTGACCAATGTCATCCAACCCTTGTCGGGAGAATACGCCGCCCGCCGAGAAGTCTTGGAGCGTATCCCCTTTCCCATCGGCTACGGCGTTGAAACTGCTCATCTACTGGACCTCTATCAAGAATACGGGATTGAAGCGTTTGCCCAGACGGACCTCGATCGCCGGGTACACCGGAATCAGACAACCAACGCGCTTGGCAAAATGAGCTTCGGGATCCTCCAGACCTTTCTCAATCGCTTGCGATCTCATGGTCGCATCGATCAACTGCCGGACATGGAGACCATCTACAGGCAGTTCGAAGTCGAGGAAGGTCACTATCGACAACTCACTCAAAAAGTAGTGGAAGAGGAACGCCCACCAATGATCGAAGTAGAAGCCTACCTTGCTCGACGCAAGCTATCCAAACAATCGTAGAGTCAAACACCGACACTTTGAAGATTGCCGTCGTCCATTATCATCTTGAACCCGGCGGTGTAACCCGAGTCATCGAAAACACCTTTGACGCTTTCGAGAAATCTCCGGAAAGACCTCATTTCGTGGTTCTTTCGGGTCGCCCTTATTTCGGCCAAAAAATAAAAGACATAGCCGTTATCGAGGGACTCGATTACAGCAATCCCTCACAAGTTACGGACCCAACCCACCTGCGAGAAAATCTCGAAAAGGCCGCAAGGGAAAGTCTGGGAACGGCACCCGACTTGTGGCATGTGCACAACCACTCTCTCGGGAAAAACCCCGCATTGACCGAAGCCATTTACCAGTTGGCCGAACGCGGACATCCGCTACTGCTTCATATTCACGACTTCGCGGAGGATGGGCGACCGGGAAACTATCGCGCCCTCTCAAGAGTTCGCAATCGCCTCTATCCTGCGGGTTCTCATATTCGATACGCCGGGCTCAATCGACGTGACCACCATTTCTTAGCAGATCTGACTTCCGGCCATCCTCCACCACTCCTCCTCCCAAATGCCATTCCCGAACCCGCGCATGCTAAGTCGGCTTGTGAAAAAGTCGATCTTCCCGAACAGTTGCACCTTTACCCCGTGCGAGCGGTTCGACGAAAAAACCTCGGCGAACTCGCACTCCTAGCCGCCGCCCATTCCGATCTTCATTTCGCGAATAGTCTCGGGCCAACAAATCCTGAATTCCGTCCTAAATACGAAAGATGGAAGGCCTTTTCCGTCGAACGGAATCTGCCTCTCACTTTTGGCATTGGCGAAAATCCAGACCTTTCCTTCTCCGAAGTAGTAAACGCCTCACAGGCTCTCGTCACCACAAGTGTAGCAGAGGGTTTCGGATTGGGATTTCTCGAGCCTTGGACCTTTGGGAAAAACCTGTTCGGGCGAAACATTCCCGAAGTCACGGATGACTTTGCTACCCTGGGTCTGGAACTCGGTCATCTTTACTCCCGCATGGAGCTCCCCCTCGACCTTCTCCCGGGACAAGAAATTGAAAGCCGAATCGCCTCGGCACTAAAGAAGCTTTACGCCGACTACGAACGACCGCTCCCGGAAAAAGCCTTGGATATGGCACAAAGCTCCATTTGCCAGAATGGGAAAATCGACTTTGGTCGTCTCGATGAACCCTTTCAAGAAATTCTGGTTTCCATCGTCGCCGACAGCACCGATCTCGCTGGCGAAATCCGAGCTCAAGCGAACCTCGGGAACCTTTCGAACAAGACACTGGCAGCGAACTTTTCTGCAGTTCGCAAAAACTTTTCTCAGCATGCTTATGCCGAGCGTTTATGGACAGTCTACAACGAACTGGCAGCTTCTAAAGATGATACAGTGCAAAATCTGAACGGGAATGTTCTTCTAGATCATTTTATAAACCCAGCACGAATAAATCTCCTGCGTACAGAGTGACGTCCAAGGCATAACCAGTTTTATGGCGCCAAGCCCAAACCGGATGCGAGCAAGCGGATGAGATTAACGAAATCGGGTTCTCGCCAAGTTCCTTCAACGACAATCGGTTCCAGCTTCAATAACCGATACCCCTTCTCCTGCTTGCCTTCCGATAGCATGCCGGCTGCACCCAAGATTAATCCGAGGTTTCCTTTCGCCCCAATTGTCAGTGAAAGCTTTTGTTTGCCGGTCTTAAAAACTTCGCCCGCACCTCGAACAAAGAAATCGTCGGCGATCAGAAATACTTCCTGAATCTCTACTTTGCCTTCGATGGTACGCCGGACACGTAGTCTAGCCTCCACGACATTAAACTCGGCAGGCAAAAGACACAAACGACTTAGAATTTCATTCTTGTCATTAGCCAAAATGGGTTCGGCACCCAATAATCGAGCGAAACTCTCACGCAAACTGTCCAGTCGAGCTGATCCGTTTGCCTCGGGCAAGGTAGTCAGAGAACAAGCCTTTACTACGGCAACGACCTCACCAACAAAACCGGATTCAGGAACAAAAGATCCGTTAGCATCCCAATCCAGCAATCCATTTAATCGAAAAAACGAACCCTCGAACAAACCGACTCGGCTTGCGTTCCAATCTCTTCCGGAAATCAACAAATTGTCCATGACCGGACTTAACGCATCATCATCACTCCATTCCAAGCGACCTCTACACATAATGTTTCCTCCTCCGGTTTCACCCTCAATCCGGATGTCGAAGACACCTGAATCAGAGGCATTCGCCTCTCCAGTCACTTTGGCTATAGATAGATTGTCGCCAAGGTTAAGGAACCCGAGGTCCAGTTGCCAATTTCTCGAAATCATCTCAATGAATTCTCCCAAGTTGATGGGTGAACCTTCAGCGTCTTCAGGAGAAAAGCAAAGTAAGAAAGAAGCCAAGTCTAGGGCGACCAAGTTCTCCCCCGTTAGTTTGGCAGAAGGGGAATCAGGAGCAAAATCGACTTCCACGTCGGTTGCTGCAGACCGCCCCTCCAACCGTAATCCGATCCACTTGGAAAAGTCGTGCAAATCCCCTTCCCCGGTCACGCGAAGTCCAGCCTCGAAGGACGGCGCCTTACCTCCTTCATTTAGAAGAGCCCTTTGCCCGGAAAGAAATCCGTCCATCTCGATTGATAGCTTTTCTCCGGAACGCACTTTGAGATTGTTTGTTCGTAATCGCCCCTCCGAAAGATTCCGAAATGCGGGTAAGCCGATTGTTGCCAATTGAGTCAAGTCCGCATCAAAGTTGGCGGACTGCAACTGGGTTACCACACTCGCGTTTGCTTCTTCGTCCCTAACCAGAGTCAACGCAATGTCGCCCGTCGCCATTTCAGTTCCCTCGACAAGTAAGTGCAAGTCGGACAATTCCAGTTCACCTCCACCTTCGGGTAGAGAAAGAAATTTGAGGCCTGTGCGTAAGTTCAGGTTTTCCCCCACCATCTTTGAATTTTGAAAGACGCGCCCATGATCCACGGCGACCCGATCTGAACGGAATCCAAGTCTACCGTCCTCGAAAAAAACCGTGCCGTTCCCTTCAAATAGGTCCCCTTGGAACCAACCGCTCCGCCAATTGAGCAAACCGTCCACGGGGAATTTCTTGACCGAAAGCCGTAAGAGCTCGGCATCTTGTTCCTCTACTGCAGCAAGTCTCGGTTTCCCATTGTGAAAGGACACTCTCAAAGGACCTAACCCTTGAGCATGGAGCTGACGCTCTCCCGAGGTGGTGGAAAGGCTTCCCTCAAAGATATTCAATTCCAGTGCCCCCCTTTTCCAACCGCCTGCCAACTTAACTTTTCCTTGGGCACCGAATTGCCCGAAGACTTCCCCGAAACCGCCGGACGGGAAAAGATTCTCAAGCATTTCCGGTCCCAGTTCACATTCAAGGGAAAAGGACACTGGGATCTCTTCGTCATAAGAAAAGATTCCCTCGAGCATTCCCGAAACCTTCGCCCAGTCTTCTCCTTCTCGCCTCAAATCGACATGAGTAAATCGAGACAAAACGCCATCGGCATCGAACTCGGCATCGAATTCACCGGAGAAGGAAACCGCGGGGGGAAAATAGGTTGAAAATCTACCAAGGCGAAATCCATCAGCTACAACACGCATCAACGCTTTTTCCCGCCCAACTTCCCAAGGTTGCATAGATTGAAGTTGAAGTCTTTCACCTAATTGATCCGACACTTCCGCTGATATTTCAAGAATACTCAAAGTATCGTTTGAATCCAACAAGAAGCGCGCCGTTGCATCAGTCTTAACAACGCCTTCGTCGCGAAACAGAAAGGACGACACTTCCGACGACAAGGCCGCATCCCACTCGATGAAGTTAGTCGACGGATGCCAAACAATCTCCCCACCGACTGAAGCTTGGGCGTTAAGCAACGCTATAGCGGGAAAATAAGGGACGAGATCAGCTCCAACCATAGAAGCATTCCAGTCCCCTGAAAATACAGTTTCTCCAAGAAGACGTTTCACTTCAAGATTTAATAAAGGGATTTCCCTGTCCCCGACACGCAAGGAAAAACCCTGAGAAGCAGCAGAAGCAAAAGCTTGTAGCTGAGCACTTTCCGAAAACGATATGTCCAGATTCAAATTGCCGGAGTCTCCAATTCCGGACCTTTTCCAAAGGAATGTTCCGCTTAGTTTTTCTCTCGTGGGCAAACTCAAAGGAAGCAATTGCCCAGTGGCGTTTGCATCGATCGAAAAAGAAAGACGGGCCGCACCCCCGAAGTCCGGCAAACGTCCCTGAAGCTCAAAGGGAAAAAGTGCTCCGACAAACTCGAACTGGCCTTCTACCGAAAGGGATTCAAGAGCTGAAAGCTCATCATCCTTGCGATTCGCCTCCATCCACTCCCAAAATGCCTCAGCGGATCGCCTCCCTTCAACAGCCTTAATCCGCAAGTTTGTTACCTGAAGAATCTTGATCGAGGAAGACTTTCCGAACCACCACTCCATCGGAAAATAAGAGAAGTATACTCTTGGAGACTCTGCCTCAATAAATGGTCCTGAAAGGTGGATAGAACGAATCTCCCCCTCACCCCAGGTCAGGTCAATATCGTCAATCTCTACATCTATCTCGCCAAAATAAATGCGAATCGAATCTTCTACACGCGAAGGCAACCAATAACCAAACACCACCCACCAGACAAGGCATCCGAGCAAGATGGAACAAAGTCCCAGTTTTAAGTGGATAGCCCTCATAATACGCTTCAACGCCTAGTAGGCGCTAGCGTTTGGCTTCACAAGTTAATTCGGAAAGACAGTTAACCTCAAGTCAATGACGAATCCATATATATTTAACGCATTACTTCCGGGTCTGCTCGTGGAAACGCTTCTCCTTGACCTTGGTGGCTTCCTTTCCAACGCGATCGCGTAAATAATACATGCGGGCACGCATCGTAACGCTTTCACGATCCACCTCAACTTTGTCGATGAGAGGTGAATGCACAGGAAAAACACGCTCCACACCAACGCCCGAGGCAATCCGACGCACCGTAAAGGTTTCGTGAATCCCGCCACCCTTGCGGGCAAGAACAATACCGGCGAAAATTTGAATACGTTCCTTTTCACCTTCCCGTACACGCACGTGCACCTTTACGCCGTCGCCCACCTTAAAGTGATCTCGACCTTCCTTGAGTTGTTCTTTTGTGATTTCTTCGATTATGCTATCGCTCATTATAATTCCTCTGTTAATTTAAAAGATCTGGCCTACGCACTCGGGTCTTTTCCGTCATTCGCTCCTCTCGCCAGCGGGCGATCGCTCCATGATCTCCCGACAACAAGACTTCCGGAACCTTCATCCCGCGAAAATCGGCAGGACGAGTATATTGAGGAAAACTAAGACGCCCTCCCGTAAAACTATCTTGAGAAAGGGAAGCCTCTTCCCCCAAGACTCCGGGAACAAAACGAGAAACGGAGTCAATTAAAGTGGCGGCAGCCAAGGCTCCGTTGGTAAGAACAAAATCGCCAACGCTGATTTCGCGATCGACAAGTTCGTCTCTAACACGCTGATCAACGCCTTCGTAATGCCCGCTTAGAATAATCAAATGACTTTCCTCTGCCAACTCTTGGCACACTTCACGACAAAGTGATTCTCCGTCAGGAGCCATGTACAAGACTTTGGAATCAGGGCTACGCAGTTCCTCGACTGCGGAAAAAATCGGTTCGGGCTTCAACACCATGCCGGCACCACCCCCAAATGGTCGATCGTCCGTTACTCTGTGACGACCCTCGGCCCAGTTGCGAAGATCAAGCGACTGGACGTCAATCAGACCGTGCTCGCAGGCTCTTCCTATGATGCTCTCGCTGGTAAAACCATTCAAGGTTTCGGGAAAGAGCGACAACACGTCGAATCGCAAAGGCTCGTACATCACGCGAATCATTGGATCGTAATAACATTCTTGCTATGATCAGTGGGCAGAAAAAGCCGAATCAGTCTTTGGACTTTTCTTCCTCGCCTCCGCCATCGCTTTCTTCTTCGGCAGCGGTTTCACCTTCAGTCGATGCCTCCTTGGCACTATCAGCGGGTGCATCACCTTCAGCGGGTGCATCAGTAGATTCAGCTTCGGGTTCATCTTCGCTCACCGATTCTTCCGCAACCTCTTCCTCGGAAGAATCTGCGGAACTGTCTTCGGCTACTGATTCCTCGTCAGTCGATGCCTCTTTGGCACTATCAGCGGGTGCATCAGTAGATTCAGCTTCGGGTTCATCTTCGCTCACCGATTCTTCCGCAACCTCTTCCTCGGAGGAATCTGCAGAACTGTCTTCGACTACTGATTCCTCATCAGTCGATGCCTCTTTCGCACTGTCAGCGGCGGCATCATCTTCGGCGGGTGCATCAGCAGATTCAGCTTCGGGTTCATCCTCGCTCACCGATTTTTCCGCAACCTCTTCCTCGGAGGAATCTGCGGAACTGTCTTCGGATACTGGTTTCTCAACTGCGGCAGGTTCTTCAACGGGTGCTTCAGCAGTCTCATCGACGGCGGGTGAACTTTCCTCAGCAGGGGCGTCACCAGTCGAGTCATCCATGGATGGAGTTGTAGTCGCGCCTTTCAAGCGTCGAGCAGCTTTACTTTGAGAGTTTTTCTCTGCACGAGCAAGCCATGCTTCAGGATCCAACCGACCTTGGCGTATTAGGCTGCGTACGGTGTCAGTGGGTTGGGCACCGACGCCTAGCCAGTGGTCGATACGCTCCATCTTAAGCTTGAGTTCATCCTCCCTAGCATGACATTGAGGATCGTAGGTTCCAAGTATTTCAATGAACCTACCATCGCGCGGGGCAGTGACCTCGGTCACGACCATTCGATAAAAAGGGGCGTGCTTAGCCCCGTGTCTCTGTAAACGAATTTTAAGCATGTTTCCGCTTTGAAGTTACGGTTTCCTGTTAGGGAGAAAGGAGGAAAAAAAATATTATTTGTAGGCCGACGTCAATGGGAATCGCCAATGGAGAAGGACTCAGATGATAAACTACAACTCTGTTTTCCGGCCACTGAAATAGTCGGCAGAAGGTTTGCCTTTTCTTAAACGATCGTTTAAAAAGAAACTTGATGATGGCGGAAGAACTCAAAAAGTCGGCGACTCAGGCAGAAGGAACGAAAGTTCGCATACTAACTGCAGCCGAACATCTGTTTACTGCTCGGGGCTTTGCCGGAGTAACAATGAGAGAGGTCGCTCGCCGATCGGCTACGAACGTGGCGTCGGCACACTATCATTTTGGATCGAAAGAAGGCCTGGTAATCGAAATGCTGAGACACCGCATCGCCCCGATCAACGCGGAACGCCTCCGTTTGCTCGACGAGGCTAAATACCAGTCCGGAGGCCAACCGCTGGAACCTATCGTCATATTCACATCCTTACTGCTTCCGATTGGACAAGCCGCAACCGGGTCCAAAGGCCCTGACTCGAGGTTCATGCAGTTGGTAGGAAGAAGCTTCACGGAACCAGCCAGTTTTCTGGAAAAGGTGCACCGTCGACTTTTTCAAGAGTTATCAGATATTTTCATGGTTGAATTGAGGCGGAGTCATCCGGAAGCGCAGGAGGAAGACTTGTTTTGGAATTTACACTTTGTAGTGGCAACCATGCTCGGAGCTTTGGCTAACCACAGAAGGTTGGCTCCATTCTCAGGCGGCCTCTGCAAAGATAAGGACGTGGCTGAAATGATTCAGCGTTTGATCGTGTTCGCGGCCGGCGGATTTGCCTCAAGTATTGAAAATATAAAACCAAGGTCTAACTAGTGAAGATCGTCGCCATAACGCTCGCAATTATGCCTGCCTTAACCGGATGCTTGCCAAAAGGCGACCGCTCGCCGGCCCCGGACCTTAGCCCTCCCAAAAGTTGGTCGACTCCGACTTCCGTCTCCATCGACGCCAACGTCACCTATTGGACGCAGGGCTTCGGGGATGCAAACCTGACCGCTCTAGTACGTGAGGCATGGTCAAACAGCCCCGATCTTTCGGGCACATTCCGGATGGTTGAGATGGCCCGTGAACAAGCTGTCATGGCGGGAGCTGATCGCCTGCCGCAAGCCGGATTGGGTATTTCGGGAACTCGCAGCAAACGCAACTTGGTGGGCTTCCTTCCGGGAAAAAACGTTTCCTTTACCTCCGAAAACTATGGCCTGAACATGAACGTGAGTTGGGAGCTGGACTTGTGGGGTAAGCTAAGTGATTCCCGAAAAGTGGCAGAAACCTCATGGGAAGCTTCGGTCGAGGACTATCGAGCAGCCCGCCTATCACTTGCCGGACAAGTAGCCAAGGCATGGTACTCCGCCATCGCGGGCAGGCGCCAAGTCGAGCTCGCCTACGAAACCGAGCAATCGCACGCCAAGAACGCTTCCTACATCGCAACACGTTTCGAACGAGGACTCGCCAATGCTCTCGACCATAACCTCGCCCAAGCTACACTTGCATCGACTCGAGCCAATCAAGTGCGCAAAAAACGACAATTGGACTTGGCCACTCGAACTCTGCAAACCTTGCTCGGGCGTCACCCGGACGGTAACGCTAAATTCCCCCCCGACCTACCCGAACCCCAAAAGGCGCCACCGATTTCCCCTCCGGCTCAAACACTGGAACAACGTCCCGACCTCCGTGCAAAACGTTTGCGGATGAAGGCAGCCGGCCTTGAAAAAACCATTGCTCGAAAAAACCTCTTGCCATCCCTCTCTCTCTCAGGTGGACCGGGAAGTCGCTCTCAAGAGTTCAATGACTTGCTCGACCAGCAATTCCAGATATGGAGCGTAACGGGTAACCTCATGCAACCCATTTTCCAAGGCGGACGCCTTCGGGCAAACGTTCGCCGAACAGAAGCGGTCCGCCTTGCCGTCATGGACTCCTACAAAGCCGCAGCGCTCAATGCGTTTCGAGAAGTGGAAACGACCCTTGCCGCGGAAAGCCTGCTGAAGGAAGAAGAAATTCGTTTAAAGGAAGCGGTAAAGGCAGCATCGACCGCGGCTGACCTTAGTTGGGAACGATACCAACGCGGACTCGAAGGAATCTTTGCAACTCTAGAATCCCGACGTCGGGCATTCGAGGCGGAAAGCCGCCTCCTTTCGCTTCGGCGCGAACGGCTCCTCAATCGCATTGACTTGCACTTAGCCCTTGGAGACGAGGCTCTCCCTGACAATCCATGAAGAAATACATTTTACCTCCCCTCGTTTTGGGCGTATCCGGAATCGGAGCATGGGTGCTCATCGCCTTGAAACCGGAACCCAAACGCAGTGCCCCTCCCCCCAATGAACCCGTAGTGGAATTCATTCTAGCGGAACGAAAAACTCAGCGAGTCTTCGTGGATGCATTCGGTACCGTTCGACCGCGCACCAGCACCACCTTGCTGGCAGGTTCTCCCGGAGTAATCGAAGCCGTGGCGCCTTTCCCGAACTTAGACGACAACCGCAGTGGTCCCCCGGCATCCTTTCGACCGGGTGGATTCTTCGAAAAAGGCGACTTGCTGGTGAGGATCGAGGATCTAGATCATCGTGCGGTTAAGGCAGATGCCGAAGCTTACCTTCGAGCAGCGCAACTACAGTTGGAACAAGAACGGGCTCTATCCGAACAGGCAAAAGCGGAATGGGAGCTAGAGAGAGATTGGGCTGATGCTCCGGAACTCGTGAAACGTCTACCCCAGATTCGAAAAGCCGAAGCCGACGAAAAAGCCGCTGAGGCACGCCTCGCCCAGGCCTTAAGAAACCTACAAAGAGCAAGTGTTCGCGCACCCTTTCGCGGACGCGTCTTGGAAACAATGGCGGACGTTGGCCAGAGGGTAGGTGGCGGAACATCGGCCGCACTGGCGAAGGTCTACTCACTGGAAATGGCGGAAATCGATCTGTCGCTCAGTAGGTCCGAACTCGATCTGCTGAACTTCGGGGACGGGGCGAATGGATTGGGCGAAAATCCTGAAGTGCAACTTCTGAACAAAGAGCAAAGCTTCACGCACCGAGGAAATCTCGATCGTTCCGAGGGCACGGTAGATCCAAGAACGCGTCTCACTAACGTGGTCGCCAGAATTGAAGGAGCGTTCGCCGACCCCTATTCAAGCAAAGAGCCGAACTCCCCTCCTCCACTCAGCCCTGGTGAATTCGTAGAGGCACGATTATTTGGCCCAAACGTCGAAGTCTTTGAAATCCCTCGTTCGGCCTTTCGCGAAAAGAACACGCTACTAATTATCGACGATAAAAACCGAATCGAATCCCGCAATGTTCTGACGCTTAAGCAAACGCGTAATTTCGTCTGGGTTACAGACGGTTTGCGAAACGATGAACGCGTTTGCCTTACCCCACTGGACATTGTGTCCAAGGGGATGAAGGTTCGCCTCGCCTCGGAGAAAGAGGACAACAACAGCACACTGCCATGATTGCTTGGTTTGCCAAAAACGGGGTAGCTGCGAATCTCCTTATGGGAGTCATTCTCGTGGCGGGGTTCTTCTCCGTTAGAAACCTCAAAATGGAGATGTTTCCGGAGTTTGATTTAGATCTGATAACCGTCACCACGCTCTATCCCGGGGCAGCTCCTGCTGAAGTGGAGGAGGGAGTGTGCAAGCAAATCGAGGAGAAGATATGGGATCTTGTGGGGATAAAGGAACTCAACTCATATTCCAGAGAAAACGTCGGCGTGGTTTCCATCGAAGTAGCACGGGGAAAGGATACGGAGCAAGTCGCAGATGAAGTAAAGGTGAGGGTGGACGCCATCGCAAACTTTCCCGAAGAAGCGGAAAAACCATTGGTGGAGGTGGTAACCAGCAAACGTCGTGTAATGGCGGTGGCCATTCACGGCGACTGCGACGAGAAGACCTTGCGCTTTCTTGCCGAACGCATGCGCGACGGGCTGACCGCCATCCCCGGCATCACCCAAGTAGAGATCGCAGGCATTCGAAAACCGGAAATCGGAATAGAGGTATCCGAGCGCTCCCTGCGGGAACATGGCTTGAGCTTCAACGAAGTGGCTACGGTGCTGCGACGTTCATCCGTAGATGTTCCAGGAGGCGTGGCCAAGACTGCGTCTGGCGAAACTCTACTACGAGTCACCGGCAAGGCACGAGTTGGACGCGAGTTCGAGGAAATAGAATTACTCACATCGGAAAAGGGTGCGAGCGTCCCCCTTCAAGACGTGGCTTCAGTCTCCGACGGTTTCGAGGACAAATCCCTGTACACCCTTTTCAAAGGTCAACCTGCGGTTACGCTTCGCGTCTATCGAGTCGGCAGACAAAGCCCGCTGGATATTTCCGATAAGGTAAATGCATTTGTGGAGTCCAAGCGTTCCGAACTACCGGAAGGGATCGAACTAACGGTTTGGCAAGATAGCTCGTATTACCTACGAGGTCGCCTGCAAATGATGATTGAAAATGCGATACTGGGTTTAATTCTGGTGTTTTTCGTTCTTTCCCTATTCTTACGCCCCTCACTGGCAATGTGGGTAGCCTTGGGCATACCGATTTCCTTTTTCGGGGCCTTTGCCTTGATGGGACCGATGGGCACGTCCATCAATCTCGTCTCCCTATTCGCCTTCATCGTAGTTCTTGGCATCCTAGTGGATGATGCCATCGTAGTGGGAGAATCCGTGTACTCTAGAGGACGGGCGGGCGAACCTTCTCTCAAAGCCTCGATTTCGGGGACTCATGACGTAGCGGTTCCCGTTACCTTCGCAGTGCTCACCAGTATCGTGGCATTTATCCCCATGCTTTTTCTGCCAGGCTGGTTGGGCAAACTCATGAAGGATATTCCCTTGGTCGTGATCCCCGTATTGCTTTTCTCTTTGGTGGAGTCTAAACTCATCTTACCGTTCCATCTCTCATTGTGTAAGTTCAACAAATCTCCACGCAATTTTCTCTCTCGGATACAGGAAAGAGTAGCCACAGGGCTAGAACGCTTCATTGAGAAGTTCTACTCCCCCTTTCTCGACAAGTGCCTCACGCACCGTTACCTCAGCCTATCGATATTCGTTGGTCTCTTCGCCATTACAATGGGGTTAATCCTCGGCGGGCACGTCCCTGCAATCCGGGGGATTCCTCCGGTCCCCTCGGACTACATCTCGGTAAAGCTTACCATGCAAGAAGGCATGCCCGCCAATTCGACTGAGAAAGCCTTGCAGAACATGGAGCAGGCACGGCTCGCAGTAGTCGAGCATCTTGAATCCAAAGGTGAACCGAATCCGTTTCGACATTCGATGCTGACGATGGGAGCGCAACCCTTCTCAGGAGGACCAGCGGGTTCTCGTGCTGCTCCCGAGGCTTCCCACTTCGGGGAAATTTCAGTGGAGTTGATAAAATCCGAAGAAAGAAGTCGTTCCGCGCCAGAGATTTCAGCCCTCTGGCGAGAAAGATTAGGCCCATTGCCGGGTATGAAGCAATTAAGATTTCTTGATGTTGCGGCAGGAGGCCGACCCGTGGCAATCGACTTAGAGATTTCAGGGTTAGACATTGATCAAATGACCGCTGCCGCTGAAGAAGTGAAAGCTAAATTACGAAATTTTTCGGGACTGTTCGACATATCCGATACTCATGCCGGGGGAAAACGAGAATTGAAATTAAAGCTAAAACCTGAAGGAAGAGCCCTAGGGTTGACTCAATCCGACCTTGGTCGTCAAGTGCGCCAAGCCTTCTACGGCGAGGAAATCCAGAGAATCCAACGCGATCGAGATGAAGTTAAGGTGATGCTAAGATACCCGAAGGAGGAAAGATCCAGTCTCGCCTCCCTTGCCGCCCTTCGCATTCGCGCACCTGGCGGCATCGAAACTCCATTAGAGGCGGTGGCATCCACCGAGTTCGGACCAGACTCGCCAACAATCCGTCGTGCAAACCGTTCGCGAACTGTAAACATACAAGCATCGGCCAACAGAGCAATCGCCGATGTTTCCGCCATCGAAGCGGAATTAGAAAAAGGTTTCATACCCCTGATCACCGAAAAGTATCCGGACCTACGCTTCTCTTTCGTAGGAGAACGGAAACAGCAACAGGAAACCGATTCCGGCCTCGGGCAAGCCGCAGGCATCGCCCTATTCGTAATTTACGGTTTACTCGCAATTCCCTTCCGATCTTATCTTCAACCCTTCCTTGTGATGTCGGTAATTCCATTCGGTCTAATAGGAGCGGTGTTAGGCCACTTGCTATTCGGCATTACGATTAGCCAGCTTTCGATCTTCGGTTTGGTTGCCCTGACGGGAGTGGTCATAAACGACAGTCTCGTGCTCGTTCACTGGGTGAACAGCAGGCGAGCGGAAGGCATGCACATGGCGATAGCCGCCCGGAAGGCGGGATCCGCCCGCTTCCGCCCCATCCTGCTCACCTCGCTGACGACCTTCGTGGGACTGCTCCCCGTCCTCTTCGAGCGCAGCCTGCAGGCTCAGTTTCTCAAGCCCATGGCCATTTCGATCGGTTTCGGCGTGCTCTTCGCCACCTTAATCACGCTGATCATGGTGCCCGCCCTTTATCTCGTCTTGGAAGACCTGAGGGATTGGACGCGGCGTTTTCTTAAATACCTCGGTTGGAGCAAAGAGGAAGAAAGCCCCTCGACCACCAGCGTCATCCCGAGTTAGTCACCCTTTTCGCCCGAGGCCAAGAGGGTCTCGAAATGGGGTTCCTCGTCCTCGCGGGTCACGACTTCGGCGGAGACTTTACGGAAACCGGCTGCACGGAGCATGCGATAGAGATCGTTCTCGGAAAAGCCAAGCCATCGATCGGCGTATAGCTCACGGGCCTTCTCGAAAGTATGTTCCTTGAGGTCGAGAACGATGACCTGCCCCTTAGGTCGCAGAATACGAAAGGCCTCGGCGAGGGCCACTTCGGGACGCTGGGCATGGTGGAGGGACTGACTCATGAGGGCCAAATCAACGGAACCATCAGGCAGCGGAACCTTCTCAATGTCACCGTGCTTGTAAGCGAGGTTGGTGAGCCCGTTCTTCCGCGCAAGTTCCTTGCCAACACGAACCATGCTGCGGGAACTGTCGATGCAGTGTATCTTCTTCGCCCGACGGGCGAGAAGCTGGGACACCATGCCTTCGCCGGCGCCTAGATCAGCCACCACGATTTTAGGAACAAGCCGCAATAAGAAATGCCCAATAGCCTCCCAGGAACGACCCGGACAATAGTTCTTTCCGAGACGTCCAGCCACGGTGTCGAAATATTTCTCAGTGGCTTGCCTGCGTTTATCGACGATTCGCCGCAAAGCAATGTCATCCTTCTCCGCATCGGGCTCGGAAGAAAAGGCTTCAAGAGCTGCAACAAAGAGCTTGTCGTGCGGAGGATCGGGATTCAGAAATCCATAAAAGGTCTTCTTCCCGTCTTTGCGATCGGCGACGATCCCCCTTTGTCTCAACAGGGACAAGTGCGTCGATATTCGAGACTGCCCCATATCCAAAATCTCCTGAAGTTCGGCAACGGATAATTCCTCCACGGTAAGAAGGCGAAGAATCCGCAGACGAGTTGAGTCGGCTAGTAGACGGAGGGTCTCGTAAGCGCTCAAGGGCAAGTAGGGAACATATTTTTCACTGCGAACTGGAAACCTGTTCCGTAGGCTTGGATGTAACTCAGTTGCGGTCGACCCAACGACTCATTCCCTCAACCCGCCAACGGTGTGAGACTCCATCGATATCGGTCAATACTTCCTCGCCCACTTTTTTACCAAGTAGCTGTTGGCCCAAGGGTGTTTCGTAAGACAATACACTGTTATCAGGATCGCTGTCCCATGCTCCAAGAATGGAGTAAGTTTGGGCCTCGCCCGAAGATTGATCGACCAGATTGACAATTGTACCGATGCCAACACTATCCGAAGGGGCATCCGAGAAATCGGTAGATTGAGCACGGGCAAGATCGGACTGCAATTCGGCTTGGCGGGCCAGAAGTAACTTTTGCTCGTCCTTTGCCATGTGATATTCGGCGTTTTCCCTAAGATCTCCGTGCTCACGAGCAGTCTCGATAGCCACTGAGTTTTCAGGAATCTTTTCATTGGTGATCGTGTCCAAATCGGTTATCCTTTGCTTGAGGCTATCTGTGGAAACAATGAGCGTATCGGCAACGCCCACCTCGGTAGATGAGGCGGAAGAGCTCTCGCCGCTCCCATCAACAAGTTCTTGAACCTCAGGGAAAAGCTTAATGAAACGGGCGAGTAAAGAACGTTTGCTAAGGTCGTCAAAACCGGGGTTGAGCAAGAGGGCTTGCACCAAGTCTTGAGCCGTTTCCAAATCAGCCTTCGATAAAACATCCGGTATGAGAGTCTTGTCCTCACTAAGAACTTCGGCCAAAGGAATTCGTCGGGTACTGGCGTTTTGCAAAGCCTCGTGGTCGATCGCTGAAAAAACGGAACTAAGAAGTCTGGGAGTAAACAGAGGTTCGAGAAACTTTTCGAATTTCGCCAGTTTGCGAAACTTAAGAATCCAGAGTAGAACAGGACCTTTAATTGTCTGCTCATCCAGCCAGCGAACCAATGAACGAAATAATAATTTTTCGTCACCTTGATCTATGAGAAAGTGAGCGGACTCTCCGGAGAATTTCGTGGTGCAATGGGGCAACAAACGCTCAAGAATTATTTGCTTCCAATCATCAGAGTATACTCGTGTGATGAGATCAAGGAAACGTTGATGGAATTTGGAAGGAAGTTGCTCGGCCAATTCAGGCAAATTTTCTTCGCTATCTTTAATTATGGAAGCTGAAGTCGGTTCGAGCTTCTCAACGTCCTCTTCCACGTCGCGAGCTAAATTGTTTCTGACCCATACCCCGTAAAGTCGTTCGGATTGGTTCAGCTTGCGTGCCTCTATAATCGTGGTGGTCAGTTCATCAAGTACTCGGGGGAGGTCGTCCTTCAAGTCCTCCTTTTCCGCTGACAAGTCGAATAGTTTCTCTGCCAGAAGAATCTTCTCCTTGGAACGCCGTTCTTCAAAAAAGTCCTGCAGTATCTCCTGCTCCGGATTAACCGGTTCGTCCCGGAGAACATAAGGTTCGTTCTTCTTTGGCGGAACTGCGACACGAGGATCCTTAACTAACAGTTTTTTTGTGTTCGCCCACCATTTCTTGGCTTTGGCGGAACCGAAAAGGTAATTCAAAACGCCTTCGATCTCACGAGCGGTGGAGCATTCGTTGTCACATAGGACAAGAATTCCCATAATCACAGATACAGGATCTTTCTTCGCTTCTTTCTCGACCTCCTCCGGATTGGTCCGATGCCGAGTCAAGACATGCGTTTCATGCAAAACCTCCAATTTGTCGATGCAAAATACGGGATCCATTGCATGCCCTTTGCGGTCGCCTTCCTCAAAGTCGATAAGCAACATGCCGCGTTCCTCGCTAAATCCGGATATCTTTCCGAATCCCCAACTACGGTGAATGCAGTATGCGCCTTCTTGCATCAAATCAAGTACTTCACGCGACTTAGCGAGACTGGGATTCGCGTCGATTATACGATCAATATGTTCTGTTTTCATGTCGTTTAAGCTGGGAAGACTTTTCGAGCTGAAAATATAAATAAAAGGATACGCCCGAAAATCAGCAACTGCTTCAATCTAAGTAATGATCTTCGTGGGAATGGCGAGCGAAATCTTGCTAAAAAGCAAAAATGCAAATTCGCTACAGGCAAATTACACTTTTTCGGGTTGGTCGATTCTGAAAAGGAATATTGCGGGAAGAAGGAGTAACACCGCCCCGCTCGCATAGGCTAACTCAGAACCGAACTGGAAATAGGCAACCCCAGCCAATAACGGTCCAATCGCCCGAGCCAACGAACCGGAAGAACGAAAAACGCCTAGATGAAAACCTTGACTGCTTTCACTTGAATGAAGGGAAGCCAGCGCCGTTAAAGTCGGGCTGGTGAAAGCTACGCCGACCGACATAAGCAAAAGGCCCACATAGAAAAGAGTTTGCCCACCTGCCGTAGCGAGAAAACAAAAGGCAGTGGCGCCAAAGACCACTCCGCACAAGGCAAGATTTCTCTCGCCAACAGGTCCCGCCAAACGCCGCACGAGAACTCCTTGAGCAACAATCAAGGTAAGTCCGATGAGTAGAAACATTTGTGTATTGTCGGTTGGAGTGTAAGCAAAACGCTCGACGGCAAGAAAGGTCAGAGTGAACTCCATCCCGCTGAAGGATATCATATAAAAGAAATAGGCTAGGCAAGAACGGCGAACGGGAATGTTTTCGACTTTCCCCAGTTGAAAGATTCCCGGTTTCCCGGGGCGTTGGGTATCTCTCTTCTCAATGGGCAAAGTCTCACGGAAACGCAAGGCAAGCCAAAGGAAATTCAGTAGCGCCAGCAGAAAACTGGCGATTCCTGCAGCAGAAAAAGGATTAAGCCCGAAAAAACCGATACTTTGATGTTCAGAAAATTCTCCGCCATACATCCAAGCCAGACCACCAATCGCCGGACCGAAAATAAAGCCCAGGCCAAAGGCAATCCCAACTAAAGCCATGCCCTTTGCTCGCGTTTCCCGAGGAGTCACGTCGGCGATTGCAGCAGTGGCGACCGAAAGGTTTCCACTGGCCATGCCACCTACGACTCGAGAAAGGACAAGAGCCCAAAAGTTTCCGGCAAAGATCCAAACAAGATACCCCAAGCATGTACCACCCACGCTCATCAGCATGATAGGCCGGCGACCTACCCGATCCGACCAACGTCCCCATATTGGAGCGAAAAGAAACTGAAGAATCGCGAAAAGGGATCCTAGCACTCCACCAAAGATCACCGTCTCTATTCGAAAGCCAGCATTCTCAGAAGTAAAGCCTAGGTGCTGAATGGAAGAAACGAAACGAGTAAGGAGTCCGCCATCCCCATCTTTTTCAAGATAATGGTCGAGCATCTCGGGAAAGAGAGGGAAAATCACGGAAAAACCGACCATATCAAGAAAGATGGTCAAGAACACCACCCCGAAGGCACCTCGCTTGGGTTTGCTGACTGAAGAGGAATTTTCGCTCATGGCGAGAGTCAGGAGTCCTGATTTCCCATTTGCTCAGCTACCTCACGAAGAGACGCAAGAACATTGGGGGGCACCAAGCCATTGGTGTCCCGACCACCATGAAGGTGGACTTGCTTTATGAGGTTCGAGCTGGTGAAGAAATACTTCTCGTTCGGCATCAAGAAAATGGTTTCCAACTCCGAGTCCAGATGACGATTCATCTGACCCATTTGAAACTCGTACTCGAAGTCCGATACCGCACGGAGTCCCCGAATAATGACTGATGCTTCGGTTTTGCAGGCGTAATCGACAAGCAAACCGGAGAAACTCTCCACTAAAACTTGCGGCAAATCGGAAACGTTTTCCTGAATCAAACGCACTCGATCATCCACGCCGAACGTTACCTTCTTTGAAAAGTTATCCGAAGCAACGGCAACAATTACCTTGTCGAAGAGACGACAAGCTCGAGCAAGGACGTCAAGATGTCCGTTGGTGATCGGATCGAAAGTGCCGGGGTAAATAGCGGTTGTCATAGAAACATGGCAGAACTTACTAAAAAAACCTGCAAAGTCGACCACCAAGGCGGAAAAGACTTGCGGAAGAAGCCCTTGCCCCCACAAGGAGAAGCGAAACTCAAGTCCCATGAATTTTCCAAACCTCATTACTTTGTCGAGAATCCCGTTGATGCTGATCGTCATCGGTTGCCTTTACTTCCCACCGGAAGAGGCTTTTCCATGGTCCCGCCTAACGGCCCTTCTCATATTCCTGTTCGCGGCTCTTACGGACTGGTTGGACGGTTGGCTAGCTCGGCGGATGGGGCAAGTTTCTGATTTTGGAAAGTTTATGGACGCCCTCTGCGACAAGATACTGACGCTAGGCATGTTCGTGAGCCTCCTGACGATGGGCGTCATGGATCAATGGGCTCTATTTCCCGTACTACTCATTTTATCGAGAGAGCTCCTCATTACCGGCCTGCGGCTCGTTGCGGCTTGCAAGGGCATAACCTTGGCAGCAGAAAAGGTGGGCAAGCTCAAGACCGTCATCCAACTCACCTGCATCAGTCTCTTTCTTGGAGAAATGACAATGCTAGACGATCTAGCCGACAAAATGCCGATCAACTTTTACGACCCATTGCTCGAGGCGGTATCGGGAGCAGCCAACGCAACCTTAATACTGGCCACTTTCCTCACTGTCTTTTCGGGTGTAGTATACTTGGCAAAGTACTGGAATCTCTTTATGGACGAGGAAGAGAAGTGACGGACGCCCCTCTCCCCGCGCCACAGGACTCCGGATCGAAACGGTTATTGCTCGGCTTAGCAACGTTAGGCCCTTTAGGCACTTGTTGTCCCGCTCCAGGAAC
>CAWVZQ010000007.1:0-27328 GCA_963934405.1 uncultured Opitutales bacterium
TTGCCCCCGATCTCGACAAGTGGCTTGGGAGTGTGGTCGGTGAGTGGTCGAAGGCGTTTGCCGTAACCTGCGGCGAGAATCATTACTTTCATGGATTGGAATTAGCCGAGGATTTGAGCTTGGTCGACGATTGAGCGGAGAGGCTCGAGTTCCGGCCAACGAGAGAGCACGGTCTTCGCATAGCGCAGGACTCTGGGAACATCGGCGAGGTAACTTCCTTTGCCGTCTCGTAACTTTAGACGATGAAAGATGCCGATGCACTTCAGGTGTCGCTGCAGGCCCGTGAAATCGAACCAGCGCAGGAAAGCTTCATCGCTCAGCTCGTCCGGCAATATGCCGGACTCAACGAGTCCCGACTTGTGGGCTAGGGCCTTTGAGATGATCCAATCTTCGTCGTTGTCGACGTAACAGTCGCGGAGCAGTGACACCGGATCATAGGTAAGCGGCCCATGAAGAGCACCTTGGAAATCGATGACTCCGGGGTTCCCGTCCGGCAATACGAGCAAGTTGCGACAATGAAAATCGCGGTGAACGAAAACGCGTGGTTGCTCGAGGAACGTATCAACTAGGAGGGTCGTGACTTTGCCGTATTCGTCTTGTGAAAAATCGGGCAAGCACCATTCACGAAAAATTTCCAGTTCCATGCGAACCCAGTCCTCGTCGTAATCCTTCAAGGCGTTGGCTTCTTCCCGAAGTCCAGTCTGGAGTTTCAGGATTTCTCGCAGAGCCAGCTCGTAAAGGTTATCCCGACCTTTGCCCTCGATGGCTTCCTGATAGTGGAGATCGCCAAAATCGGAAAGGACCAAAAACCCCCGATCCAAGTCTTGTGCCGGAATCTCAGGTACGCGAACTCCCGCTTGAAGCAATACCTCTGCAATTTTCACGAAAGGCTCGCATGGTTCCTTGTCGGGCGGTGCATCCATAACGACATAGGTTTTGCCATCGAGTGTCCACCGGAAGTAACGACGAAAACTAGCGTCGGCCGAGGCAATCACCAATTCGCCACCGGCAAAATCAGGCATGCCTTCTAGCCAAGCTAGAACCTCGTCACGTCTGGAATCCACCACAACTTCCATAAGCAAACCCTTGGTTTGCGTGAACTAGGCCGTTCGTCAACGAAGAACGCCAAAAAATAAGGTTTTAGGCCTCGATGTTCGCCCAAACATGAACGTGAGGTCTGCCCCGAAAGTACCATACCATTTTGGGACCTTCGACTTGCCATACGTCCCAGACGCCATCATCGCCGATGTCTTCCTTCTTGTAGTAGGAGAGATGGAGCTTGTTTAGGTCGTTGGCCTCGATGAGCTTCATGGCTTCGTCAGCGTCCTTCTTACGGAAAGGAGCCATTAGGTCGGCCAAGACTTTGCGAAAAAGATCCTTTTGGTCGCCCGAGAAATCAGAGGCGGGAATACCTTCAAGGCCTTGGACGGTTCCTTTCGTCTCGATTGTTTTGTTTCCCCGTTCACCACGACTGCGTTTATCGAGGAGGGCGACCTTTTGTTGCTTGCCGTCTAAGGCTTGGTAGAGCTCGTTGGCTCGCTTAGCTTGAAACCAATAGGCGTTGCCGGGATGGTCCGGTGCTTCATGAAAAGCCTTGGCGGCGTGACCGTAGAAGATTGGACCTCCGAACGCAGCGCCCTCGACGGAATCCCCATCGCAACGACGCGTGCAGTGACGACCAGTGAAGACGAATTCGAATTTTCCGGATCCGGGTTTACCAAAAAGAGCGAACGAGCCCTTGCCGAAACCACTGTCTCCATCCACTTGATCATAAACTTTTTCAGCGTATTCAGGGCTATGCAGTTTGAGGAATATTTCCCTGACCATTTCCTGCTGGTCATCCGTGAATTGATTGAGGCGGGTCTTGTTGATGTGCCAATTGTTGTTAACCTTGGAACGAAGTGGATCGTCGAAGGGGAGGCAAATAGCCTCGCGCTGTTTTTCATCCAAGCTCTTGTACAAGGTCTGGACCAATGTTTCGGCAGCGGGCTCCTTGCCGGCGTTCGGCTTTCCCTGCAACGATGTAGCAGTGAGAGCAGCGGCGCCAGCGGATGCGGCGGTTGCTACGAATTTACGACGAGACAGGGTGTTGTTGGCTTCTTCAGTCATGACGTTGTGTGTTTTTGGCGTTTAGGTTTTAAGTTCAAGCGATAATATCTCTCACGACCTTGGCTCCCTCTACTCCTGTGAGCCTTTGATCGAGACCAAGATAACGATAAGTGAAGCGTTCGTGATCGATGCCAAGGCATTGAAGCACAGTAGCGTTCAAGTCGTTCACATGGACTGGGCTTTCCACGATATTGTAGGCGAAATCGTCGGTTTTTCCATACTCCAAGCCGGCTTTAATTCCTCCTCCTGCCATCCACATGCTGAAGGCCCGACCATGGTGGTCACGACCGTGATTGTTCTGGGTCAGCTTGCCTTGTGAATAAATCGTGCGACCAAATTCGCCTCCGCAAACGACTAAGGTATCTTCGAGTAATCCTCGTTGTTTGAGGTCGAGAACGAGTGCGGCGGCGGGTTGGTCGATGTCTTCGCACTGTTGGCGAATTTTCGAGGGAAGGGAACCGTGTTGATCCCAACCACGATGAAAGAGCTGAACATAGGGAACACCGCGTTCGGCTAAGCGACGGGCGACGATACAATTGTGGGCGAAACTTCCTTTCTTTTTTGCATCCTTTCCGTAAAGGTCGAGCACATGATCTGGTTCGTCCTTCATATCCACGAGTTCGGGTACGCTGGATTGCATGCGAAACGCCATTTCATACTGCGCTATGCGGGCGTCGATCTCCGGATCGCCGGTTTCCTGCTGCTTGGCTTGATTAATCTTGGCGATGCCGTCTAACATCGAGCGGCGAACGTTACGAGTCACCCCCGGTGGGTTGGATAGGTAGAGAACGGGATCGCCCGCGCTGCGAAACTTCACTCCCTGGTGTTTGGACGGAAGAAAGCCGCTACCCCACAAGCGATCGTAAAGAGCTTGAGATTGGCCCCGACCTTTTGAAATCATTACGACGTAACCGGGCAAGTTACGATTCGGACTACCCAGCCCCCAACTTAGCCAGGCTCCCATAGATGGTTTGCCAGGTTGTTGGACGCCGGTATTGATGGCAGTGATGGCGGGATCATGGTTTATGGCCTCGGTATGGACGGACTTTATGAGAGTGATTTCGTCAGCGATGCCCGCGATTTTCGGAACGATTTCACTGAACCAGCTTCCATTTTGCCCATGGCGAGAAAATTTGAACATAGGAGCCACGCAAGGAAATGATTTCTGCCCAGAGGTCATTCCCGTGATGCGCTGACCTTGGCGGATTGAATCGGGAAGTTCGATGCCATGGATGTCTCGCATCGCTGGATGGTAGTCGTACATGTCGATGTGAGACGGACCACCAGAGAAGAATAAATAAATCACCCGCTTGGCTTTAGGACGAAAATGAATGCCTCCAAGTGTTCCCTTGATGCCGTCTGCATCCGTTGCTGCAGTAAGGGCCGGGTTCAGCAGATTCGCGGCGCCAAGGGCTCCTAAACCACGAGCGCCGAGGTTGAGCATTTTACGGCGGGTGAGCGCCGGGTTGAGATCGTATGGAATCATGGCAATGGATTATTAATCAAAGAATTATTCTCGATTGAGAGTTTCGTCGAGATTCAGAATCATGGAGGCAAGCAAAGTCCAAGTGGCATGTTCTACCGGATCTATCGATGCGTCCGGCTTTGAATCTCCCACGGCAATAAGTTGTTTGGCTCTTTCGGGTTCCTTCTGGAAAAGAGCCAGTTGCTCGTCGTAAGTCGATTTCAGTACGTTCCGACGCAGATCATCAGACGGTCTTGAGGTGGCCAGTTCAAAGGCGTAGTCAAGGCGGTCCTTGAAGTCGGTTCGGTCACTCTTCAGGATGCGCTCGGCGAATACGCGTGAAGCTTCAACGAACTGCTCGTCGTTTAGAGTTATCAGGGCCTGCATCGGCGTATTCGTTCGCTGGCGTTTGAGCACGCATTTCTCACGACTGGGGGTATCGAAAGCCATCAGAGCCGGTTGCGGGGCTGAGCGCTTCCAGTAGGTGTACATGCTCCTGCGATAAAGCTTTTCCGCCTTGTCGGCGACAAACCTGCGACCGCCGCTCAAGGATACCTCAACCCAGAGCCCCGGAGGTTGATAGGGTTTTACGCCGGGACCACCGAATTGTTTGTTCAAGAGACCGCTTACCGCCAAGGCGTTGTCGCGCACAAATTCTCCCATAAGGCGAAACCTGGGAGCTCGAGCCAAGAACTGGTTTAACGGATCCATCTCCTTGTGCTGGGAAGAGGTGACCGATGACTGGCGATAGGTTGCCGACATGACCATTTGCTTGATCGCTCGCTTGACGTTCCACCCGTTGTCTCGAAGGTCTGCTGCGAGCCAATCGAGGAGGTCCGGATGGGTGGGCCAATTGCCTTGGGAGCCGAAATCACTTGGAGTGTCGACGATTCCTTGGGCAAAAATGGTTTGCCAGTGTCGATTTGCAGTAACTCTAGCTGTCAGAGGATGGGCGGGATCCATTAGCCATTTGGCCATGCCTAGTCGGTTCTTGGGCAAGTCTTTTGACATCTCAGGTAAAAAGACAGGGGTGTCCGGCTCGATTTCCTTATCTTTTTGCGGGGAACTGTACTGGCCTCGCATGAGCAAATAGGTAGCCCGGCGTTTTGCATTGTCGGCCATCACCATGGAGGTGATTTTTGTCTTTTTAAGCCCTGCTAACTGTGTGTCGAGTTTCCGGCGCTGGTCAATTAGGCCTTTATACGGCTTGTCCAAGGAATTGAGGTAGTGCTCGAAGAGGGTTTTGGTTTGGTCCGGCGTGCGATCTGTGGCGGCAATGGCAAGAAGAGGTCCGATAGGGTCGGACCCTGAAAGACTTTTCACTTCAGCATCGGTCAACTCTCGATCATAGAAGCGAACGTCGTCGATTTCCACACCATTGGCCTGCGAGGAATTGAAACGGCGACCAAGACGCAAGGGCTTTTCGGTTACGATCGAAGCGTTCAATCCGTCCGCTTCGACATTGTGGTCTAGCTTTTCACCGTTAAGGTAAACACTTGTTCCCGCAGCGGAACCGGATCCATTGTAGGTAACGAAAATATGCTGCCACTTCTTTGCTGTAATTTTCTTTTTCCCTACGACCTTTACTGCGTTTTCCTGCCATTTATTGACTATGTGGGCTCCCGGGGCGCCACCCTGCAACCAAAGGTCGTACCCGCGATAGTCTTTGCCTTCATCCATCTTACCAAGAATACATCCATTCTGATTTCCGTTTGGAGCCTTGACCCAGCAACCGTAACTGAAAGGGCGATTCCATTCGAAATCGCCGAAGTTCTTTACCTCTACAAAACCATTTCCCTCGATCTTCAGTCCACCTCCGAACTTGGCTGAACCAACTGGTTTCGCTTTTCCGTGCAATCGGTTCTCACCTTTTTCGCGAACTAGGTCGCGAGTGAGATTCTTCTCGAAGGAGTCGAGTGGGAGATGAGCAACGAGTCCGCCCGGTTCTAATGGCTTTTTTTCGCCCTTATCAACGACTTCGAGGAATTGTTCCTCTGCCCACTGCATGAAGAGGGCTTTGGCGTCTTTCTTTCGAGAATCCAGTTTCTTTGCCAGTTCTTTGTGCTGTTTCTCAATCTCCGCCTTCTTTTTCTGCTGATCTTGACCAACTACGTCGACGACGGGAGCCTGGTTACCTCGCCGAGTTTGCATCCCGGGGTCCGCGTTGTTGTTGTAAAAGGCATAGAACTGGTAGTATTCCTCTTGAGAAATGGGATCGTACTTGTGCGAATGACACTGGGCGCACTCCATAGTGAGTCCCATCCAGACATTGCCCGTCGTCTTCACCCGGTCCACTACGTATTCCACCCGATACTCCTCGGCAATCACTCCACCTTCATCGGTGGTGGCGTGGTTTCGATTGAAGCCCGAGGCAATCTTTTGGTCTAAGCTGGCCTCGGGAAGAAGGTCGCCGGCCAATTGCTCGATGGTGAACTGATCGAAAGGCATGTTGTCTCGGTAAGCCCGAAGCACCCAGTCTCTCCACGGCCACATGGTTCTCGGACCGTCGTCGTGAAACACCGAGGTGTCTCCATAGCGGGCAGCATCCATCCAGACCAAGGACATACGCTCAGCGTACTCATCGGAAGAGAGCAAACGATCAACGAGGGCTTCGTAAGCGCCTGCGGACTTGTCGTCTAGAAACCCCCTCACTTCTTCGGGAGTTGGCGGAAGTCCAGTGAGGTCGAAGGCGAGGCGCCGAATGAGAGTCCTTCGATTTGCTTCCGACGATGGTTGCATTCCTTTCGCCTCAAGTTTTGCGAGAACGAATCGATCAATAGGGTTTTTAGGCCAGTTGGCATTTTTAACTTTGGGCAATTCCGGTTTAGTTACGGAAACAAAGGACCAATGACCCTCCCATTTGGCTCCCTGCTCGATCCACTTCTTCAAGATGGCGATCTCGGTTGCGGACAATTCTTTCTTACTCTCGGGAGGTGGCATCACTTCGTCAGCGTCTTTTGACGTTACTCGATGCCAAAGCTCGCTCGCCTTCAGATCCCCTGCCACAATCGCCCGGATGCCATCGCGTTCTGCGAATGCTGATTCCTGCTTGTCGAACCTAAGTTTCGCCTTTCTAGATTTCTCCGACGGTCCGTGACACTGAAAGCATTTACTCGAGAGAATCGGCTGAACGTCGCGATTAAATTTCACGACTTCCGGAACATTGCCCGATAATCCCAAACTGAGCAGGGAAATGGCTAAAAACTGGATTTGAAAGATTTTTGCGCTACGGGGGTAAACTGTCTGAATCTGGAAAGTTCTCATTCTTTAGTTTCGTGAAGTGTTTTATAACTATTCATACTTATCTTACTTTCTCGCGCAAGCAGTTTGCAGGCATCGTCGGAGGTTTTTTTTAGAACGAAGAGCTTGAACGAGTTTGACGCATTCATTTATTCGGAAGTATCCGAAAAAAGGTCGAGAGACCAGTCTTTCGGAGTGCCGACGACATGTTGATCTGCCAGACTTGCCTTCAGTTCATTGAAGCTCTTACGAAGGACAGGATGAAGGACTTCGGGTGCAAGGTCACACAAGGGGAGCAGTACGAAGTCGCGTTCGGCAACACCCGGGTGCGGGAGAATCAGTTCCTCGGAGTCGATTACGTGGTCTCCGTGCATGAGCAGGTCGAGATCTATTACTCGTGGACCATTTTCCCGGACCACCTTCTTTCCAAGGGCTTGTTCGACTGTTCGCAATTCTCGGAGCAAGGCAAGCGGTTCGAGCGCTGTCTTCAGCTTGGCGACGGCGTTCACGAAATCCGGTTGATCCGGAAAACCAAAAGGCGCCGAGCAATAAAGACGAGAACCAGCGACCACTTCAGCGAAACCCGAAATCAACCCCAAGGCTTCCTCGAAAGTTTTCCGAGGGTCTCCGAGGTTCGCCCCGAGGCCGACATAGGCTTCAGAGCTCAACAAGCACTCGAATTTCACGAAGTCCCAATTTGCCGGTGTATCGGGGCTTGTCGACACAGAGGCTTACCTTGCTTACGGGAAACGCATCCTTCAAGCTTTCGGCAAGCACTTGAGCGAATCGTTCCAGCATCTTGCCGTCGTAGGCAGTGGCAAACTTCTTTACGAAAGCAATCACTTCGCGATAGTCGATGCCGTGCGACAATTCGTCGGTGTTACGTACCATTTCGAAATCGTACTCAAGGTCGACCGTGACGAAGAGATCCTGCGGTGCCAGTAACTCCTCCTCAAGTAGTCCGATCCGAGCCATGACCTCGATTCCTTCCAAGTGAATGTTTCCCATGTCTCGTAGCTAAAAGACTAATGGATTAAGGGGAAGGCAAAAGATACTTCCATTACAATACTCAGCTCAACTGTTCCATGACCTCCAATGCCTGCACGGTTTCGCGGACATCGTGAGCTCTTATGATTTCGGCGCCTTGACGAGCAGCTTCTATGGCGGCGGCGAGGGAACCGCCCAAGCGATGCTCCGAGTCGGGTGCGCCGCAGAGCTTGTCGACCCATGACTTTCGGGACGCTCCGAGAAGGATGCCCCAGCGATCGTCGCGGAGGTTTCCGAGATTTTGCATGAGGGCGAGGTTGTGCTCGAGGGTCTTGCCAAAGCCGATTCCGGGATCCATCCACACCTTAGGTAGGTTTCTTTCGGCGAGACATTTCGCTTGCTCGTCGAAGAAGACCAAAACCTCGCTCACCACATCGTCGTAGGCGGGAGCGTCCTGCATGGTCTTTGGTGAACCTGATGCGTGCATCAGCACATATCCTGCTTGGTGGCGTTCAGCGAGGTCGAAGAGGGTGGAGTCGGTTCCACCCGAGACGTCGTTGACGACATGGGCTCCCGCCTCGAGGGCAGCTTGGGCGACATCCGGTTTAGTGGTGTCTATGGAGATGACGCACTCGTCCGAGGGCAGAGCTTCGATCACGGGCAGGATGCGGCGAAGTTCCTCGTCAACGGATACCGGATCACTGCCCGGGCGGGTACTCTCTCCGCCGACGTCGATGAATTGGGCACCTTCCTCCAGCATTTGGCGGACTCGATCGACTGCCTTGGCAACCTCTAGGTGCAGACCGCCGTCGCTAAAGGAATCCGGCGTCACGTTCAGGATTCCCATGACGGCGGGATATCGCAGGCGGAAGGCTTGGCCGTTTAGATTATGTTCGGTCATGCTCGAGTTTTAACTGTTTCGTAGATTTTTCGGAGTTTCAAAAAGGTTTTTTCGGAAGAGCGTTGCCAACCGATTTCAGGAATGGTGGCGAGAGAGGCGACCTCGCGACCGGAACCGCAGAGAATGATTTCATCGAAGGTGACGAGTTTATCGAGAGCCGGTGAACGCCGATCGATCTTGAAGACGCTCATGCTTGCAAGCAGTTCATTCAGAACAATGCCCGAAAGAATATCCTCTTCGGGAATGACTAGATGGTCGCCTCGAGCGAAGATGAGGTTGGACGTGGCGCTTTCCAGAACGCGATCGTCAGTCGGATGAACGAGGAGAAAATCTTCTAGGCCAAGGTCGAGTTCACCAAGGCGTCCGTACAATTCTTTGTCGAAAGTCGACTTTGCCTCGGGCATCGGCCGAAGGTGACGGAGGATCTTTGCGGAGAGCTCGGGGCCGGTCGGGTGGGCCGGACGGGCGTAGAGCGCGAGGCAATCCTCGAGGAGGCAAACGCGAACAAGGAATGGGGTAGGAATTTGTGTCAAGGAAAGGAAGGTCGTTATCCGTTCGCGAATCTGCGCTTGGGACACGATGGCTTTGACCTCGAGCAGGCGAGCGGATTTCTCCAGACGAGCGAGGTGAGTATTGAGGAAGAGAGGGCAAGGGGTGGCGCCTTCCACTCGAATGGTAGTGAAGGCTCCCTTGCAACCCCATGGTTCAGGAGCAGGGACGGAAGCGCCGTCCCTATCCCATGCAATAGTGGATGACGTTGGCGAGGATTGCGTGACCATGACTAGTGAGAAAAGATTCGGGATGGTATTGCATGCCGAAGAGGCGTCTTTCGCAATCCTCGAAGGAGAGCGGGACGTTGCGGATGCGATCGCGAGCGGTGATCCGAATGCCGGTCGGCAGGTGTGACAGGCTTGAGGCTTCTACTTGAAGCGAGTGGTAGCGACCGACCTTTACGGGGGGCTCGATTCCGGCATAGGTGACGGAGTCGGGGTCAGTCTCGATTTCGGTTTCCACTCCATGGAGGACTTGCGGTTGTCGAACGATGCTGGCTCCTTCCTCTTCGAGCATAAGCTGAAACCCCAGGCAAACGCCAAGAATTGGCTTCTTGCCACGCAGTTGGTGATAAAGCGCCTGAGTTTCCGGATAGTCCGCCGGCTTTCCGGGACCGGGTGAAAAGACAACCATCCGAGATTTTTCTGAATTTGCAACTTCGGCAGCTTCAAGACGATCGAGCACCACGACTTCCTCAAAATCGGAAAGAAGATGTTCGAGGTTTCTGGTGAAGGAGTCCTTGTGGTCAACGAGGAGGATCATCGCAACAGGTCGAGCAAGGCGCGGGCCTTTACTCCGTTTTCGTTGTATTCGTATTCGGGAGATGAATCTACGACTATGCCGCCGCCAGCTTGAGCGAAGCAACGGTCTTCTAGAATCAGGAGGGCTCGAATGATGAGGTTGAGGCGGATTGAACCATCGTCCCCGATCGTGCCGAAACTTCCTGTGTATGGCCCTCGAAAACAGGGTTCGAGCGAGTCGATGATCTCGATGGTGCGAATCTTTGGGCAACCAGTCACGGTGCCGCCAGGAAGCATGGATCGTAGGATGTCTGCAAGATCACAATCGGAACGAAGCCGTCCCTCGATCGTAGACACGAGGTGAAAGAGGTGGGCATAGGTCTCCACTTCTCGAAAGCGAGCTATCCGAACGCTTCCCGATTCACAGACGGCGGAAAGGTCGTTTCGTTCGAGGTCGACCAGCATGTTGTGCTCGGCTACCTCCTTGGGATCGCCTAGAAAACGGGCGATGGCTTCGCTGTCGCCAATACCGGATCGTCGTTCGTGAGTTCCGCCAATGGGGCGAGTTACGATTTCATCGCCCGTTTTATCGATTACCGTTTCCGGGGAACAACTGACGATGGCAAAGTCGGGTTGGCGAACGAGGAAAGCTTCGGGAGAAGGATTGGCGGCATGGAGACGGCGAAAAGCGTCTATGGGATCGATCGAGATTCGGGCTTCGTGTCGTTGGGAAATTTTTATCTGGTAGGTTTCCCCGTCGAGAATGGCTTCTCGAGCAGTGGCGAATACCTTCTCATAATCTTCGAAGGAAAGGTTGCAAATGATCTCCACGGAATTCGCCAAAGGTTTCGGGGCCACAGGATCTACCAAACTGGCGGCGAGTTCCTCTTCGCGATCCGGGAGAGTGGATTCGATGGATAGGAGACTCTCCCTCAATCGCAGGATCGTTTGCGGGCGGCCGAAAAAACCTTCCGGAACCGAAATGTCGCGGTGAGCCCTAAGATGAATACCTGCATGATTGGCCAGGAATTCGTATCCGAAGAATCCCACCCAGCCGGAAAAGGAAAGTCCCGAGGGCGAAACCGCTTCAGCCAGCTTGCCGATTTGCTCGGAGCTATGGGTCGAATCAAGGGTCAAGGTTTCTATGAAGTCCAGATAGGCGACATAACCACCTCCTCCATCGGTGCCCACCATCAACGACCCATCAAGATGGGATAAGCTAGCCAGTGCATCGAGAACCTCAATCTCTTTCATGGCAAAAGATCGAGAAGTTCTCGAAAACTCTCTATCCGTGATATGTCCTCGGGCAATTCACATTTCTTCCCAGAGTAAAGTGCTGTGCGCCAACCTGCCGACAAAGCCCCTTGCACGTCCCGTGAATAGCTGTCTCCGAGATGAAACATATCCTTGGGAGTGGTTCCTAGCACTCGTTCCACCTCTTGAAAAATTTTCTGCGAAGGTTTTTCAAAACCAATCTCGGAGGAAATGAACAGTTCTTCAAATAGGCCGCTTACACCGAGGTCGCGAAGAACGGGACGAAGACGGGAATCGTTGTTCGAAAGTACCGCCAGTCGATAGCCACGCGTTCCGAGAACTTGGAGGGTTTCGACAGCTCCGTCGGCAAGCCGCCAGCATTTTCCTTCGGCAAAAGTTTCCCAGAGCTCTTCGAACAGGGAATCGTGAATTTCTTTTGGGCAGAATCCTTCGAAAGTGCGCCCCACGATCATACGCCAGAAACCCCGTTCGTCTCCCTCGAATGTGCTCTTGGCGGACTGCGTCTCCGAAAAAACGAGATAGAATCGCTCGTTTATCTCCCTGTCTTCGGCTGCATATCCTCGGTCTCGAGCGGCTTCTGCATAGACGCTCCCTACGGAAGGCCAAGGCCGCATGAGCGTGCCTGCGGCATCAAAAGTGATGGCTCGTACAGTCGACATTGTTAAAATTAATGAAAATTGTAATTCTTTTCACGATTGGTAGAAACGCAAAATTGCGCAAGAAAGGGGATGGCATCAAAAACAGGAAATCGTCAAATCATGCGAGTCTTTCCTAAAGGACAGGGTTTCACCATCGGGCTTCTAGGAGCCTTGGCTGTGGCTTTGTACTGGCCTGAGGGTGGGGAACTGGATGGGCCGTTGAAACCCGAAGTCTCGACAAAGGTAGCCGTGGCGCTAATCTTCCTTTTACAAGGGCTGAATTTGCCTTTGGGCCAATTACGGCAAGGATTAGGTGACTGGCGGCTTCATCTTTTCATACAGATTTTTTGCTTCGTCTTGTTTCCTTTGGCTGCCTTGGGCTTAGTCGTCTCGGGGATGATTCCAGTTCCATGGGCTCCCGGATTCCTATTCCTCGCCATCCTCCCCACCACCATTTCGACCGCCATAGTCTATACCTCTGCCTCGGGTGGAGATTCGGTTGCTGCTACCTTCAACGCCACGCTTTCCAATCTTCTGGGCATACTTGCGGTGCCCTTGTGGTGCGCCTTTTTTGTTTTCCCGATGGAGGGCATCGCCATGGCGGAAACATCGTCCGATAGTTTTTTTAGCGAATTCATCGCGAAGTTGCTCGGACTCATAGTGACCCCGCTTTGTGTAGGTCTGGGGTTTCGGCGAATCCTCGGTAATGAAAGTTCTGCCCCCCGCAAACGATTCCTCCGCAATCTTTCCTATGGTTGCGTGCTCTTCATCGCCTATGCGGGTTTCTGCCAAGGTTTTCTCGGAGGAGGCAATGACTCGGGGACAAGTTGGTGGGAGGCACTGGTGTGGACGGCTATATTGCTTGTCTGGGCTAAGTGCCTTACATGGGGATTGGCGGGACTACTGGGATTTGAACGAAAAAGGCGACTGCCCGCTTTCTTTTGTTCCTCGCAAAAGTCCTTGGCCGTGGGCTTGCCCATGGGGCAGTTGCTGTTTGGGCTCGAACACCCCAAACTGTTTTTCCTGCTGTTGCCGTTAATCTTATATCACATGCTGCAGCTCTTGGTTGGAGCCATCCTTTTGGGCCGTTGGCAGGACGACGAATCCGCAACCTTTCGATCAGAAGATTCCCTTTAGTATTGCTCGGTTGTCTTTTTACCGTGTTTTAACGAATCCCGTGATCTGCAAGACTTTTAAGCAAAAGGAAAAAATGCGCCTAGCCGGTCAGGCTGCGGCCACTGTGTTGCACAAATTGTGCGCCATGGTGGAAACGGGGATTTCCACTTTGGACTTGGATGAGGCCGGTGGAAAGCTGATGGAAGAGGTGGGCGTCACCAGTGCCTGCAGGGGCTACCGAGCCGGCTCCAAGGTCTTTCCTTGTTACACCTGCCTGTCCGTGAACGAGGAAATTGTTCATGGCATTGGCTTGCCCGAAAGGAAGCTGGTGTCTGGGGATATTATCTCCGTGGACGTGTGCATCTCTTGTGACGGTTACATCGGTGACAATTGTCGGACGGTGCCCGTTGGCAACGTTTCCCCGGAGGTGGAACGATTACTGCGAATCACTGAGGAGTCTCTTTTCCTCGGGATCGACCAAGCCGTTCACAAAAATAGGGTGGGGGACGTGTCCAGGGCAGTCCAAAGCCATGTCGAAGATGCAGGCTTTGCGGTAATAACGAATTTCGTGGGCCACGGGGTCGGCAAGACCCTTCACGAAGACCCTCAAATTCCAAACTATGGCCAAGCCGGTTCCGGGCCCAGATTGAAAAAGGGTATGGCAGTGTGCATCGAGCCCATGGTGAACACCAAAAGCTCAAAGGTGAAGATGGCTGAGGACGGATGGACCGCTTTGGCGGTAGACGGTATGCCCTCGGCTCACTTCGAACACACTTTGCTCGTCGATGAAGAGAGGGCGGAAATAATTACAATTCCCGAAGGTTTCGAGAAGGCAGAGCCTTTTTTCGGCACCGTAACGGCTGTAGCCTAATAAAGTTAGAAAGGACAATAATCCCATGCTGAAAAATATCGCCAACTCGGTTTTCTCCTTTGACGTGGAATGGATTCCTGACCCCAAGGCGGGCGAAATCCTTCATGGGGCCGCTCCTGCCGATGGCCCTGGGGAGGATGCAAGAGCGGCCTGCGAGACTCTTTGGGCGACCGCCAGAGAGAGAGCGGGCAGTAAGGATCCGGACTTACAACCTTACTTGAAGACCATTCTTTGCCGGATCGTCTCTTTGGCCGGAGTTTTACGAGAAAGCCCGCCTGGGGGAGAACCAACCTTGAAACTGGTTTCCCTGCCAGTGGATTGCTCGGATCCAAGCAAGGTGGAGGAGAAATCCATTCTCATTGCCTTCATGAAGTCCGTGGGTCGAAGAAAGCCTCAATTGGTCGGTTATAACTCGGCCCAAGCAGATGTCCCAATCATTGTTCAGCGCGCCATTGTCAACGGTTTGCCCGGATTCGGATTTTCGGATCGGCCTGCCAAACCATGGGAAGGAGTGGACTACTTTGACGCAAGAAACAGTACATACAGCGTCGATCTGGCGGATTCTCTCGGGCAGTATCGTGATCGTCCCTCACTGCACCAAGCTGCGACTCTCAGTGGGATTCCGGGTAAAATCGACGTCAGTGGCGGATCCGTTGCCGACATGTGGCTGGAGGGACGTTTGCCGGAAATTCTCGAGTATAACGAATTCGACGCCTTCACCACCCACTTGCTTTGGGCTAGGGTGGCTCACTTCTCCGGGTTGCTTTCGAGCGATGCCTACCTACGCGAACAAAACCTCGTTCGTGAACTTCTTGAGGAGGAAATTGCCAGCGGGAAAGCGCATCTGGAGCGATTCGTAGGTGACTGGGATCGCCTGCTGGCAATCACGGGGCAAAGCTACTAAGGTGACTCTCAAGCTATTTTAGGTTTGTAGCTTCCTGAGAATTCCGGCGCAAAGACTTATCTGACACTTCAACCTGAAAACTATTCGTAGTTTTTTATAAATGACCGATTCAGCAACTGCCGAAACTGCACTAAAACGCCTAAAGGAAACGCACCAACGTCTCCTTGATGAAATTCACAAGGTGATCGTAGGGCAAGAAGATGTCATCGAACAACTCCTCGTGAGCCTGTTGGCCCGCGGTCACTGTCTCTTGACAGGCATTCCCGGACTGGGAAAGACGTTACTGGTAAAGACCGTGGCCAATGCCCTTGACCTTTCCTTCAAGCGAATTCAGTTCACGCCCGACTTGATGCCCGCCGACGTCGTGGGGTCCGAGATCATGGACGAGGATCCCGAAACCGGTAAAAAAGCCTTTCGTTTTTCTCTGGGGCCCATTTTCGCCAACGTGGTGTTGGCCGACGAAATAAACCGTACGCCTCCCAAGACACAGGCATCCTTGCTCGAGGCGATGGAAGAGAGGCAAGTCACGGTATCAGGTACGACTAGGCCTCTGGAGCAGCCTTTCTTCGTTCTGGCTACGCAAAATCCAATTGAACTCGAAGGTACCTATCCCTTGCCTGAAGCCCAGCTTGATCGTTTCCTTCTCAATCCAGTTATCGATTACCTGCCGATCGATGAAGAAATTCGCATGGTTTCTGACACGACAGGCGCACCGAAAGACGGTGTGGAGGTCGTGCTCAATGGGGAGGATATTCAAATCTTGCAGGCCCTCACTCGAGAATTGCCGGCATCTAAAAACGTTGTTTCCTACGCCGTTCGCCTGACCGCTGCATCTCGTCCGACTTTGGCGGACACGGACGAATGGGTGAAGAAGCGTATAAAGTGGGGAGCGGGTTCCCGTGGTTCGCAAGCCTTGATCCTTGCGGGGAAGGCACGAGCACTGCTCGGGGAACGGCCCAACGTATCTTGCGAAGACGTACGAGTAATGGCGAAACCGGCGCTCCGGCACCGAGTCTTGACCAGCTTTTTAGCTGAATCCGAAGGCATCAGTTCAGACGACGTCATCGACCGTTTGCTCGAACAAGTTCCCGAATCCGTCTAGTCCGGATGCCCGTCGAGACGGAACTGCTGGACCCCGTCCATCTGGCGTCCATCGAGGATTACTCCTTGCTTACCCGTATCGTGGTGGACGGAGCCTTGCCGGGCATCCACCGCAGCCAACGGCACGGTCGCGGCAGCGAATTCTTCCAGTATCGCGAATACTCATCCGGAGACGACTTGAAACTGGTTGATTGGAAGGTCTACGCCAAACGTGGTGAGCTTGTTTCCAAAAGCTTTCAAGAGGACACCAACCTAACTTGTTATCTCGTATTGGATACAAGCGCATCGATGGGATACCAAGGCTCTAGGTCTTCCTGTAGTAAACTTCGCTATGCCTGCATGTTGGCCGCTTGCTTTGCCTACATCGCCAACAGGCAAGGGGATCGCGTGGGCCTTTTCGCTTATTCCGATGAGGCGAAAGCATGGATTCAACCCAGAAGCGGCCGCGGACACCTTAATCGAATTTTTACCGCGCTCGCTGGCCTTGAAGCGGAGGGAGTAAACGATCACCGAAGCAGTTGGGATACCCTTTCCTCAGGCCTCCCTGGAAAGAGCCTCGTTGTCTTCTTGTCTGATTTTCTGGAGGCGGAGGAGGAATTGCCCGAGCATTTGCGATTCGCCACTTCCGCCCGTTATGAATGTCTCTGCCTGCAAACCCTCGATCCAGATGAGCTCGACCTTCCTGATTCTGAGGCTCTTCGATTTTCCGAGATGGAGGGGACGCATGAAATCTCTACCTCGCCGCCAGCCATACGAGAGGATTACACGGGCGGTATGAACGACTTTCTCGATCGCCTGAAAGACAATCTCGCCTTAGTCAACGTGGAGTTCGAAAGCCTCACAACCGATGCCCATCTCGGACACGCCCTCCATCGTTTTCTCGGAATGCGCTACGGATCACTTTGAGAGCGAAGGGGTTGGCATGAAGGCAAAACACAGGCTCAACTACGCTTACTATTTGAAGGTGCTTAACCTTGTCCCCATATGCTGACCTTCTCGCAACCAATGGCTCTTTGGGCTTTTGCCGCCTTGGCCTTGCCCGTCATCGCTCACATGGCGTACAGGCAGGTCACGAATCGATACCTCTTTCCCTCCCTCCGTTTCATCAAGCCTGCTCGTATTCCCAGAACGGGTCGTAAAACGCCTACCGATTGGCTGCTGTTACTCGCTAGGATCATGCTTTTTGCGGTATTGGCCTGCCTCTTTGCCGATCCCTACTGGAAAGAACCCTCTGCACCCGATGCAACCAAGGTAGGGCGTGAAACAATAATCGCTTTGGACCTGTCTCCGAGCATGTCAGGTTGGGCCGGCCTATCCGAGGCAAAGAACAGGATCGACGGGCTGCTCGAGAAAATCGAGGGGCAGATAGGGTACGTCGGTTTCGGTGCCGGGGTATTGGCGGAAGTCGCCCCGACCGAGGAGGTCGGTCTGGTGCGAAGCGCCATTGAAAACGCCACCACTGGTTACGGGAGTGGTAACCCGCAGACAGGAATTGATCGGGCGGCAAAACTCTTTTCTACCGGGGCGGATGAACGACACTTGGTTATTTTATCCGACTTCCAACGTTCGGACTGGCAGGCCACCTACCGTCGTCTTGACGAGGAAGGGATCACCGTAGACCTCCGCCCTGTGGGTCATTCCCGTAAGGTGGGGGGGAAACGTGAGGGCAACCTGTCGCTAGCCGAGGCCAAGGCTGCTCCCGCCGGTCCCGGTAAGGTGAGGGCATGGGCCGTGGTTCGCAACTCTTCCAATGAACCGGTTGAAACTACTATCTCAATCGAGGCCGGTGGTGAAATCCGTGAAGAAAAGGCGATCACGGTTCCTGCGAATGGGGCAACCCAAGCGCAATTCATTTTACCCGAGGGAGATTTCGCATCGGCCATCCTTAATCTTATGGACGAAGACGAGCTAACCATGGACAACGTTCGACATCTTTGGTTGAAAGCTCCGCCACCACGGAGATTCGGATTTTGGAGTTCGACGAACGAGACCGAAGAAACTATCGAGGAACGGGAATTCCTTAAAGTGGCCATTGAGAGCGCGGGAGATAATGGGTGGAACCGTTGGCTTCCCGTGCAGGAAAATGCGGATGGTCTCCGAATTGGTGACCTGACTAGCGAACTGGACTTACTCATCGTCACTGGAATAGGCTCGTGGTTCGCCGACGAAAAGCTTGAGGAAACAATGAAGGCCTACCTAAAAGGTGGCGGCTTTGTCATCGTGACTCCATCGGAGCCTTTCGCCGCTTCCGTTTCGACATTGCGTAATTCCGATCTTCTCGACCTCGGTTTCGTTCGGGTTGTCGGTGGTGCCGGCGCCACTCGCGAACCTTTCCGGATTTCGGCCTTGGAACCTGGTTCCCACCTTGCGAAAACTTTTTCAGGAAAAGCCGCTCGCGATCTTTATTTGACGGGTATTTACAGGTACGGTCTCGTTCGGCCTGCGGAAGCTGAGGGAGTCTCCACGCCACTTCAATCCACGGAAGGCAATCCCTTTGTTGTTCAGCGCATTTCCCCCGAGGGCGGAAAACTGACGTTTTTCCCTTATCGCCTAAACGTAAGGTGGACGGACCTTCCTATGAGAAATAGTTTTCTTCCGCTTCTCATGGAGCTCGTTCGGGGCTCAAAGGGTGTGATTGACCGATCTTGGCCCAGGTTGGAATCCGGTGAAACCTTGGTGGACGGCGAGGAGACTTTTCGAGCTGAAAAGCCCGGTACTTTTCGTTTTCTGGATCGCTTCGTGGAAGTGGCTCTCGCCCCCTCCGAAAGTATTGCCGAGGTCATTGAACCGGCGGAAACCAGAGAAAGCCTTGGAGCCGGATCCACCCTAGGTAAGGTGAAAATCTCCGGCGAAGACCTCGACGAAGAAGAAAGCAAGTCACTGTGGTTGTGGTTTGCAATAGCGGCGGTGATTCTTTTTATTATTGAAAACCTGTGGTCTAGGCCACGCAGGACAACAGTACTTGAAAAGGAAACGGTAAATGCCTGAATTTCTTCACATCCTTCGCAGGGAAGCCCGGCTAGTGGCTTTTTCCAGAATGGCCGTGGCCTTGGCTGCGGCATTCGTCACGTGGCCGGGGTTGGCTCTTTTGCTCGATGCTTACGATGCGGCTTTTCCTATTCTTGAATCCCAAGCGGTCAAATACATCTTCGCTGCCCTTGGGGTAACTGCTTTAGTTTTTCTACTGCTGGCATGGCGGGCTTGGGTTGCTCGGCCAAATCCTGAGCAGGTAGCGGTCGAGGTGGAGAAGGGGAACCCTCAACTGATGGATCTCCTGAACTGCGCCGTAGACCTGCACGACCGTAAGCGTGACGAGTATACATTTATGGAGCGCCGGGTCTTGGAGAAGGCGGAGCAACGGGCGGAAACGATATCCTGGGAACGCGGAGCCCGCCCGGGTGGTCGTTTTTGGAGCGCAGTGGTGGCAGGGCTGCTGGTGGGCAGTCTTCTTACGGCATGGAGCTTTGAGCGCAGCCCCCTTCAAAAGACTTTCGACTCTTTGCTGGATGAACCGGGACTTTCGGTCTTCACCACGAAAACGGGCGAGACCAGAGCCAAGGAACATCCTCCTTCCTACGAGTTTTCTCGCGGTACCGACGTTTCCGTTTTCGCCGACGTCACCCGGGGACACAGGGGCAAAAAGAACGCATTCATCGAGTTCGAGGAGAACGGCAAGGTCGAGCGGCTTGAAATGCTCGAGACTACCACTATTGGCCGGTTCGAATACGTCGTGCCGGGTTTGGCGGAACCTTTTGTCTACAGGATCGTTACCCTCTCGATTGAGGGAGATTGGCAAAAGCTCAATCCATACGACCCTCCCGTGTTGGAAGAGGCTCGCTGGGTCATTAGTCCTCCCTCCTACTCGGGGTTGGATTCTTTCGAGCAAGTCGGATTCGGTCATCGGCGAGTACCCGAGGGCAGTCGCATCGAATTGTCCTTGCAGGTTGCCGCCACTCCGCCACACGTTGCCGCTCACATTCTATCGGAAGCCAATTCCAACAATGAGCTGACTCGCAATGCCGAAGGTTTATTCGAACTCAACCGAGTGCTCCGCAAGGATTGGTCCGGACGTATTGCCTTGAAGGATTCGGATTTCCCTCTGCGCGATGCCGTGGAATATGAAGAATTCGTCTTCTCCGTTATTCCCGACAAACCTCCCGTAGTAGAGATCACCGAACCTGCCAAGGATCTTGAGGTTTCCTCCGATGGCCAGTTGCTCATGGAAATTTTTGCCGCCGACGATTACGGGGTCGCCAAAGCCGAGGTCATCGTTTCCCACGGTGGAAAAAAAGAGGCGGCCAACGTCTTTCTCGCTCCCGTGGAGAAGGAAAAGACCTTGTCTCACATTATTGACCTGAGCGAAATGAGCTTGGCTGTCGGCGACGTGGTTTCCTATCACGCCATCATTACCGACAACAAAGAGCCAGAGGGGCAACAAGCTCGGTCCGAAATTTACTTTATTGAGATTTTGCCTCCCGAAGGAGAGGAAATCGAAGGCGATGGCGGCGACATGGCGGCCGAGCAAAAGGAAATCCCCATTCGCGACTTCATCAACCAAACCAAGCAAATCATTCGTTCCACTTACGATGCTCTGGGAGAGGAAGGGGAAGAACGGGATCGACGAGCCATTGCCATTTCCGCAGACGCCCTTGGGCTCAAGCATGGCATGACAAAGGTTTATGACGAAAACGATGGGAAATTCCCTTCCGTCGACGGCATCGACTTAGGCGAGCTCATGAACGAGGCTACCTTTCACATCGAGCAGACTGAGATCTTTGCAGGAGACAACGAATTGGAGGAATCCCTTGAGCCTTCCGAGGAAACTCTTCGCAAACTCGTCTTAATGTACGCGCTCATTCGCAAGCAGCAAAAGATGAAGAGCAAAGGGAAAGGCAAAAAAGGTGACAAACAAGAGGAAACCGCTGAGAAGCAGGAACCTTCCGAAGAACAAGATGAACCGGCCGATCCTGCAGAAGAGCTGAAAAAGTTGGGCGAAGCCCTCGAACAGGCTCGAGACCTCAAGGAACGTCAAAACGAATTGAACTCCAAGATCGGGAGAGCTTCCCGCAATGGACGAAAAGGCGAACCGAATCGTCAGCTGGCCAAGGAACAAGATGAAATTCGAGAAGACACCGAAGGGTTGCGTGACGACGTCTACGGGAAGTCGGGCCGTCTCGGCGACGTTCGTTCCTTCGACCGAGCCGGTGAGGAAATGCAGGACTCCAAAGGTGAGCTTGCCAAAGACGATCCCGAGAAAGCCAAACCACATGGCGACTTGGCGGCCGAGGCATTGAGCGATGCGGTCAGTGAGATAGAAGGCAAGATGTCCGCCATTGCCGCAGATATGCTGGGGCAACTCGAAAGCCAAGGAAAGGGCTTGGCCAAACGCCAACGTGAAAACGCTGAAAAGACAGATGGTGCCGGAGCCGGAAGCGGCGAACCCCTTAAAGGCGAGCAGGACGGAATCAACGAGGAAGCAAAAGATTTGCTGTCGAAGATCGAGCAAGCGGGCATGGCCCTGCGCGACCTCAACGAAAACGCTACCGAAGATCTGTTCCGCTCCGCTCGCGAAGCCCGCGACAAGGGCATCGAGAAATCCGGGAAAAGAGCTTCCAACGCCTTGCTTTACGAAGCTTTCCCCCAAGCCAAACGCGAGGAGGATAAAGTTGCCGGTGAACTAGAGGATGTTGCCGAAGACCTTGCGGACGTTAAAAGAAAACTCCAAAATCAAGGCAACGCAGCTCTCGCCGAACTGGCGAAGAAACTTCGCGAAACCCAACAAAAACTACCCGGCATGGGAGATGAGCAACTCAAGGAACGGAGCGATGAACTCGCCAAGGCTATAGGTAATTTGCCCGGAGGTGAATCCGATGAACGCGTAAGGAACCTCACTCAATTCTTCGAGCAAGTCGCCATTGATGAAAACCCGAGCCAAGCCCGTTCCGCTGCTTCCGTCGCGGTAGCTGAAGCTTTGGAACTGGTCGAGCAATTCTTCTGGAAGGAAGCCGTCGAGGAACGCCTGCGCCGCAACCATGAAACGACTGCCGCACCGCGCAAGTACAAACGGCAAGTCGAAGAATACTTCCGTCGTATCGCGGAAGGTAATTAAGATGGGTTTCGATTGGCCCGCTCCTCCCGAGTGGTTGGGTATTGCCGGCATTCTACTGCTTGCCACTGCCATCTACCACTTTTCCGGACTACGTGAGTCCGCTCCGGACTCGACCCGACGAATGGTCATTGCCTTGCGTTCCGTCGCCTTGGCCTTGTTTGCATTCCTTCTCTTGCGGCCGTACTGGGAAACCACTTCTCCAGATGCGGAACGCTATCGTCTGATCGCCTTGGCCGATCTTTCCGGAAGTATGCTCACCAAGGACGTCAAGGATGGACCATCTCGGGCAGATCAAATCAAATCGGCGTTGGATGCTTCTGAAACGGACAGCTGGATTTCACAAGCCCGCCAGCGACACGAAAAGGTGGAGGCGTTCGGTTTCGACGAAAGAACCGACACCCTCCGTCCCTCGGCGTGGAAGCGTCCCGAGGCAGGTCATAAGACTGCTCTGGGTGAAGCCCTTCGCGAAACTCTTGCCAAAGGCAACGACAACGAGGAGCCAGCGGCTGTCATTGTGTTTTCCGATGGTCGCAACAACCAAGGCAGTTCGTCTCTGGAAGTGGCCAAGGATTTTCGCGCTCGTGGAATCCCCGTAAATGTCGTTGGAGTCGGTGAAGCTCGTGCAGCGGGCGACGTTTCCGTTAGTTTTGCCGATCGCCTTCCCCGGGCCATCGCGAAGGAGGAGCTTCAGTTGAGTGCTTTGGTTCGTAATGATTTCGCCAAGAAAACAACAACCAAGGTGCGCCTGCTGGAAGGTGAAAAGCAACTGCTGGAAACCACGGTCAGTCTAGATTCAGGTGAGGAAAAACGTTTGGATTTCGCCCCAATGATTCCCGAAGCGGCTGGCCCTGCTCGATATCGACTGACGGTAGAACCGCCATTGGGCGATCGCGACCCTTCGAACGATTCGGATTCGCTTCTGGTACTTGTACAGCCACCCGAGGTCGTGACCGCCCTATACTTTTCAAACCGCGTACATCCGCTTTATCCTTTCCTCAAGAGAACTTTGGCGTCCGACGAACGTTTCGACTTTCGAGCCCTTATCCGAATGAGCGAGAAAACTTTTCATGCATTTGGGGAAGACATTAAACCTGAATTGCCTGAAGACCCCGAGTTCTGGATGGACTTCGACACCGTTATTCTGGACGCCTCTGTTTTCAACGATTTGAATGACACTGTGGTGGAAGGCTTGAAGCGATTTGTCCATAGACGGGGTGGGGGACTCCTGCTGTTCGGACCTGCGGAATTGGCTCGCGAAAAGCTTGGGGGCATCGCGCCAGTTCGCAAAGTGGAAGAATTCTTCGCCAAGGAGGACCGCTTGCTCGTTGCCTTGGAGGAACCGATTTTTGCCCCCGAGGACGAGGCGGGAAAGATGAAACCGTTTCTGCCGGGTCGCCTTCCCGGTTTTTTCGTAACCGAGAAGAACCCAGCCGCCCGGGGCGTTGTTATTTCAAGAGCCAATGGGAAGGCCGTTCTCGTCCTGCAAGCTTATGGCGCGGGGCGTGTAGGGTACTGGGGTTCGCCTCACGACTGGCGAAGACCTCTGCGGGATGAGAGGGACGGCAAGGAGTTTCGAAAGTTCTGGACTGCCCTTGCGGAATGGCTCGGTTCCGGCGGCGAGGAAAGACTGCGGATCGAAGACGAAAACCGCCCGCGGGAAAGAGGAAAGTCCGTCAACCTTGCGGTAGAGACTTTGGGGTCGGACTTCGAGCCTTCCCACGACGCCTTGGTCGAGGCCAAGGTAGAAGGACCGGACGGTTACGAGCGCACCCTCCACTTGTATCCCGAAGGTGCCGTGGCAGGTCGATACGCTAGCTCCTTTCTGCCCGGATCGCCAGGAGAGTACAAGGTGACTTACTCTCTCTCGTTTCCAGACGGAGAAGCCTTAGAAAGAGAGAATTTTTTGCGAGTGGCTGAAACGGGGGAGGAAACAATGGACGTATCCTACAACGAACGCGACCTTCGCATGCTAGCGAAATTGACGGGAGGCGATTACTTGAAAATCGATGAACTTGATTCCGGTTGGGAACCCAAAATGGCCGAAAATCTTCCCTTGCGGGTGGAACGAGTCAGCCTCGCCGACAACTGGGTTTTCTTCCTTGTTCTCTTTCTTGCCGCAGGCCTAGAATGGGTATTCCGCAGACAGGCGGGACTACAATGAGCGAATGGCTAAAAGGGTTTGTTTTTGCAGCATTGCTTCCTCTCGGTCAAGCGATGGCTTGGCAGGCGCCTGTTCGGGTTTCACCAAACGTAAGCGTAGTTCCCCTCTCGGATGAGAATGCTTCCGTAGTTGCCGAAGCGAATGTAACTGTGCCGACAAAGCCCGTTCGATCTTCCACGCAGGAAACCATTAATCAAGCCGGACGGGACTTGCGGCACGTCGAGGAGAACGTACGTTCGGGGGCAGCTAGATTATTGGGCAAGTATCCCAGTCCTGCTTCCGCAGCCTACCTGACCTTTGCTCTTGACGATAGGATTGCTCGCGTGAGGAGAGCCGCCATCGTGTCCTTGGCCGAACTTTATCTGAACGGTTTTTACATCTATGAAAAGCCTCTCGTCGAAAAAATCCTGTCCAAGCTGGGCGATCCCGACGTCGAAGTCCGACGCGAAGTTTCGGCCCTGATTCCAAGGCTTTCCATCGGACTCTTCAGGTCTTCCTTTGAAATTGTAGAAATCAATGGTCGTCGTGTGGCTCGAGCTGCTCCGGCTACCTTGAGGGCGGATTTGATGGAGATCGCAAGAAAGGCTTTTTTCGATCCCGATGCCATCGTTAGGCAAAACATACTTAAATATCATTATGCGCTGAGACTTCCTTTGTCGGCTCAAGTTCTCGATCGTTTATTGTCCGACTCCGATCTCGGCGTTCTTCTTACTGCTTTGAGTCGCGTGCCGAGTTCTACGCCTTCCGAGACTGTCGTTCGTCGCGTCGAAAAACTATCCCGTCATCCCGACGTTGGCGTCCGCAAAAAAGTGGTGTCCGTGGCCCGAGACTCCAATCGTCGTCATCCCGGTTATCGAGCGATTCTTCGCAAGATGACGATGGACGAAGAACCCGCAGTCTTGTCGATGGCCGCCGTAGAGCTTGCTCGTCTCGGAGAAAAAGTTGATCCCAAAGTCATTCAAGCAGTGGGCGACTACTTACTCGGCGTGGCAGGCGCTTCAACGCAGGTCATGACCATTCTATATGCCGTTTCCGCCTTTGGCGATGAAGCCATTAAGGTCTACAGGGAGTTGACCGAACACACCAGTTCCAAAATCCGTACGATTGCTTGGCAACGCCTACTGACCTTCGACAATGGGTGGGGTCGACCCGATGTCTGGTTGCCCGCTCTTGAAGACCGCGACAAGACTGTCCGTCGAGCCGTCGTCGCCAACTTGAGCGCACGATCTCGAAACTTCGACCTCAAGGTTATGGAGCAGCTCGTTGCCAGCGATTTTGTGGACGTGAGAACCTTTGCAGCCAGTTCTCTCTACACCGCTCGTCAAGATGCGGCGGAAGAAGTGGCTTTCGATCTGCTGATCGATGAAGACACCGGCGTGCGAGCCCAAACCATTCGCGCCCTTGCCTCGCGGAGAACTCCGGGTTGGCTGAAAATAATGTCCAACTCACTGCTGGATGAGGAATACGTCATCAAGCGGGCAGCCTTGGATGGTTTACTCGGTGACCCTGTGCAGGGAGTGAAAACCCTCCGCAAGTTCGTGAGCGAACACCCGACCGACTCGATTACGCCACTTGCCTTGGCCGAACTTAAAAACAGAGGAATAACCCAATGAGACTCGCCGTTTACCTGTTGATTGCGCTTGCGGCATCCTTCGAATTGCCCGAGCTACAAGCCGCTCCGCCTGCTCGCGATGCCATTCGTATCGTTCAACTGCTTCGTAGCGATAACGTTTTGCGTCGCTACCCCGATGCGTTGCCTAGCTTGCTCAGGCACATGAACGAGGAAACCACAGCCCGATTCGATACGGATCCTCTCTTCATACAATCCCTCGAAGACGAGCAACTTTTGCAAAACCCCATCCTCTATATAAACTGTGACGAGCAGCCTAATCTCGAGTTTTCCGACGGCGAAAAGCAAGCCCTTCGCGAGTACTTGGAGAGAGGCGGTTTTCTCTATCTGGATGCGGGAATCAAAGCCTCCTTCCTCGGCAGTGATCTTGGTCACAGTTACGCTGCTTGGGAAGAACGACCCGAGGTCAAGGAACTCTTTTCCAATGTTTTTCCTGAAAAGGTCTTCGTTCCGTTACAAAGGGATCACGAGCTCTTCCGCAGTTTCTACAAGGGTCTTCCCGACAACAAGGACCTCAAGATTCAAGCAAACCAAAAAAAGTTGCCCGAAACCGTCTTAAGCTTTGTGGAACGGGAAAAATGGCCCCAGGGCACCTATTCCTTCGTTGGGTTGCGGGTCAAGGAGCGCATCGCGGTGCTGGCCTCGCCCATTTGCGCCATGGGGTGGGGGAAGGACGAATTCGGCGCGTGGATTCCTCCCATTTCCTTTCGTATCCGAGAATCTTCTGAGGGCTTCGACGAAAAGCTCAAACTGGCTTCCTTCAAAGGCGGAACCTATGAAGTGAAACGAGAGGACGGCCTAAACGACATTCTTTATTCCCAGCCGGGTCAAAGACCTTTGTGGGTTCAGGAACCGACGGGGAAGTGGCGAATATTCAAATATTATTCGGGCGAGGAGATCAGCAATTTCGCTCATGCCTTTTATACCCGAATCGGCGCCAACGTATTGATGTTCGCTCTCACCAACTAATCACCGCTAATCATGCCCGACGACAAGTTTCCCGCCCCACCCGAGCCCAAGGGTGACTTCCCCGCCGAACGTTCCTCACTCTCCCCGATTGTTTGGTGGAGTGCGGCTGGCATTGCGCTCATTACCTTTCTTTTCTTCATCCCTCGCCAGTGTGGGTTGGAAAACATCGAAACGCCTAGCCCTGCCGTTACCGACCCTAATGAGCAACCCGTGGCCGATCAGGAAACCGAACTGGAACTGAGAAAAGACCAACTGTGGTACAAAATCGGCGCAGAGAAGTCCTTCACCGGAGCAGCGGTCGAGAAGCACTCAAACGGCAAAATGAAATCTCGTACCCTAATGAAGGATGGAATCTCCTTCGGGTTAATCGAGGAATGGGACGCCAACGGTTCAGTCGTCGGACCAAAATTCAAGGACGAGTTATGAAGATTTCCACTTTTCGACTTCTCGTTCTTTTTCCCACGGTGTTTTCGAATCCCGCTCTAGCCGACCATCCCGTTCCTACCGCCGAATTACAGGCAATCGAAAAAAAGTACAGAGAGGCGGAAAAGGCGAACAGC
>CAWVZQ010000008.1:0-26776 GCA_963934405.1 uncultured Opitutales bacterium
TCGAGCAGTTGTCCTACGTTATTTCCCGCATGAAGGAGATCAAGGAATCGGATGGCACCTCCCTTTTCGAAAATTCGCTCCTCACTTATGGAGCGGGTTTGGGCGATGGGGCCACCCACCAGTTTTTCGACCTTCCCATGATTGTCGCCGGCAAGGGTCAGGGGCAGATCAAGCAAGGCCGGTTTATCAAGTGCAAGAGCGGAACCTTGAATTCCAACCTCTGGCTCACCTTGGCTAATCTGATGGGTTTGGAACTCGATAGCTTTGCTGACAGCAACGCCGTTATTTCCGATTTGTGGACCTGAGCATCCTCTGATGAGCAACTTGTCCAGACGGAATTTTCTGGTGGGCAACGGGGCTCTGCTGACCCTGCCCTTTTTGCCATCGCTTGCCAAATCAAGGAAGCTTCCCGGACCGGCCAAGAGATTCGTCATGATGTACTTGCCCAACGGTCTGGTGAGGCGTTGTTTCATTCCTGGCGAGGAAGAGAACTCATCTCCGGGATTCAAGACGGTCAAAGGCTCGGAAAAATTTCGGGCAAAGGCCGATTCCACTTCCTCTGGCATGCGTCCGCTGGAAATGACCTCGACCCTGAAACCTCTTTCGGGGCATCTCGAAAACATCACCCTTTTGACGGGTCTCGACCGGCCTTACAAGTTAGGTGGCGATGCTCACGAACAAGGAGCTTCCTGCTATTTAAGCAGTGTCTCACCGGAGGAGGCTGCAGACAAGAAATTGCGCTTTCTGCAAGGGCGTACCTTGGATCACGTAATCGGCGAAAAGCTTGGTCGTGAGACCCCGTTGAAAACCCTCGAGATCAGTTGCAATGGATTCACCAGGGGCAAGGAGTCAACGAGGTTCGACAACATCTCTTGGTCTGGCGTTGATCAGCTGGCTCCGTCGATCAAGGACCCACAGGCTCTCTACGATCGTCTTTTCCTCTCCGATGACGCCAGATACAACGATCACTTGAACGAGGTGACCAGCCTGGTCATGGCTGATGCGAAATCGCTGTCCGCAAAACTTGGGCGCAACGACAAGGATACCCTCGATGAATTCATGACCATGGTCCGTGACATTGAAACCCGGATGGTTCGCCTTCAAAAACTTGTCGCGGAGGCTGGAATTGATCGGCCGACCGACGAGGTTCTGCCTCGTGGCGAATACGTCAAGTTGCAATGCGACCTGATGATTGCGGCTTTGCAAATGGGCATTACCAACGTGACCACGATGATGATCGGGCCGGAAAGATGGAATGCCCCCATGCTTTACGAAAGCGTTTTCGACAAACCGGTCGTTCATCATTCCATGTCTCACAGTCAACGAGGGGACGGATATGCCAAACTTCAGAAGCTCGATCTCTTCCACATGGAAAAATATGATTACGTCCTATCCCGAATGAAGAATTTGAAGGAGACGGACGGATCTTCCATGCTCGAGAATTCAGTCGTCGCTTGCGGCGTGGGGCTGGGGGATGGGGCCACTCATCAATACTTTGATTTGCCTCTGATTTTGGCCGGAAAGGCCAATCCCGGAATGAATAATGGGAGGCATCTGCAATGTCCCAATGGCACCCCGATCAGTAACGCATGGTTGAGCATCGCCCGTCACCTGGGCGTAGGAATGAATCGTTTCTCGAACAGCACCGGGGCGATCTCCGAATTGTTCTCCTAACCTTGAGCAAGCCCGATGAAAAGTAACCAATTTGGTAAAACAACCCTTCTTACGATAACCTCTTTCGGACGAGGTCTCGTTCTTGCCTGTCTTTTTCTAGTCATTTCTTCCGCCGCTTTTTGCGATGACTTCAATTCTTTCCTCAAGCCCCTTTTCGAGCAAAATTGTGTCAAGTGCCACGGGGGTGAAAAGACCAAGGGGAAAGTCAACCTCAAGGAAATTGGCCAGACAGCCGATTTTCTTGCCAAGCCCGCTTTGATCAAGGAATTGATCGAGGTCATCGATTTTGGCGATATGCCTCCGGAGGACGAGAAACCGCTTTCGGACGAGCAACGGAACAGAACCGTTCTGTTACTCAAAGATTTCATGCGGCAAGCGGTCGCGGGAGCAAAACAGGAAAATCCAAGGCTCAGCCGACTCAACCGTTTTCAATACAATAATTCTCTCAGAGATTTGTTCAGGATCCGGACCGATGTTTTCGAGCTCTCCGAAAAGATGATGATCCGTCATAACAATTACTTGTTGTCTTCGGATCAGAAAATTCCCGACCTAGTCCGTGCCTCCGCCAAGAACCGGGCCAAAGGATTCCGTGATGTCAGAGCTTTCCCCAAGGATTTGCGGGCCGCTCATGGGTTCGACAACCAATCCGACCAACTGACCCTTTCCCCTCTTCTTCTCGATACCTTTCTCAAGCTGAGTGTCTCCATTTTGCAAAGTCCCGATTTCAATGAGAAAACTGTAGGTATCTGGAATGAATTCTTTGCCGAGCCCGAGAATTCCGGGGACTTGGAAAAGGAAATCCGCGACCGCCTCCATCCTTTCCTCCGCATGGCTTTCCGTTCCCCTGTGGAGAAAGAGACCGCAGACAGATACGTCCGTTATGCCCATGCTCAGGTGAAATCCGAGGAATCTTTTACTACGGGCATGAAAAAAGTCGCTTCCGCAATCCTGTCTTCGCCTTTGTTTCTTTTCCGCCATGAGACCGTGGTAAAGAACGATCCGTATGCCTTGGCTTCGAGCCTGTCCTATTCCTTGTGGGGTAGTTGTCCGGACACTGTGCTCTTGAAGGCCGCCGAAGAAGGCAAGCTGTCAAACCCCAAGGAATTGGCCCTCGTAGTGGATGGTATGCTCAAGGATCCCAAGATCGAGAGGTTCCTCGACAGTTTCCCGTCCCAGTGGATGCAACTGGAGAATGCATTGGCGGCTACGCCGGATCCCAAGCTCAACCGGTATTTCTCAATCGATAAGGAGTATCCTGCCAGTTTATCCATGGTTCTCGAACCTTTGTTGTTGTTCGATGCCGTTTTTCTCGAAGACCGTCCCATTGCCGAGCTGATCAAGCCATCCTTTGCCTACCGGAACGAATTTCTCGAGACTTGGTACGGTGGAGAACTGAAACCGGGGGATGAAGACTTGAAAAAAGCCATCGCGGCCAACGAGAACAAGCAAAAGAAAATCATCGAGCTTGGGCAGGAAGTGGAAAGCAGAGAAAAGGAACTGGCTGCTCTGGTTGATCCGATCCGTAAAAAGATTTTGGCCGACCGGGCCGTGGATCAGGATATTCTCGAACCCGTTGACCTTCGGCCAGTCGCAGCGTGGGAGTTTGATGGAGACTTGAAGAGTTCGGTCGGTTCCTTCCCCCTCAAAAAGCATGGCAAGGTGGAGTTCAGGGAGGGGATGGCCATGATCGGTCCCAATTCTTACCTCCAAAGTCAGAATTTACCCTTCGATCTACGAGCCAAGAGCCTCGAGGTTTGGTTCCTCATTAAAAATCTCGATCAAAAAGGGGGGGGGGTGATGGGTATCCAGGGACCGGGCGACTTCTTCGATACCATCGTGCTGGGCGAAAGAATGGCCAGGCATTGGATTTCCGGGAGCAACGGGTTTAGCAGGACCAATGATTTTGCCGGGTCCAAGCCGGAGGATTCGGTCAACCGAATGATCCACCTCATCATGACCTACCAACCCAACGGCATGATCAGCCTTTACCGGAACGGGGAGGCTTACGGCAAACCCTACAAGAAAGCTCTTGCCACATTTCCCAAGGGCAAGTCCTCGGTCATCTTTGGCCTTCGCCACCTGCCCAAGGGCGGAGGTAAGCACCTCTCCGTGACCATTGACAAGGCCAGACTCTACGATCGGGCGCTGAACGAGAAAGAGGTCGAGGAAGCGGCCCGGGGTAGCCAACTCTTCGTTTCCAACAAGGATCTTCTCGCTACCCTTTCACCGGAACAAAGAAAGTCCAAGGCACAGTTGGAAAAGAAGCTCAAGGATTCGATGAATGCTTTGAGGAAAGCTCCCAAGTCCATTGATCCGAACAAGCTCAAGGGGGAGGCTCAAAAACAATTCGACAATGATATGAGAAGAAGATTGCGTTCCGAGAGTTTCAAAAGGGTGGCCTTGACCGACCCGAGGTATGGAGGAATCATCACCAATGCGGCTATGTTGAGCATGACCTCGGGCCCCAAGCGTTCTCATCCCATTGCCCGAGGCGCGTGGATTATCGAAGTCATCCTGAATGATCCTCCGCCTCCTCCTCCCAACGACGTGCCTCCACTCAAGGATGATGGAAATTCGAAGAACATGACCATCCGCGAACAATTCGCCAAGCATCGTGAGCATGCCGACTGCGCCGGTTGTCACTCCAAGCTTGATCCGCTCGGGTTCGCGATGGAAAACTTTGACCTGACCGGTCGCTGGCGGGAAAAGTACCGCAATGGCCGTGAGGTTGATTCAAGCGGTAAGCTTATGAGAAAGCATACTTATGGCGGGGCGGTCGACTTCAAGGATTCGCTCCTCAAGGAGAAAGACCGTTATGCCAGGGCTTTCGTTGGTCATCTTCTTCGGTTTTTTACCTCCAGGGAACTTGCTCCTGGAGATACCTTGGAAATCGAACGGATTACGGAGAAGGCAAAAGTGCATGACTATCGAATGAAGTCACTTATCCGCGAAGTGATTCTCAGCGACGCTTTTGCCAAAGCCAAATGAAGATTCCGTTTCTTCCTTTGTTCACACCTCTAATTACCGGCTTATGAAGAATCTACTATTTCTTGTCATTCTTACAATCCTGTCACTCCTTCCAGCCCTTGCCTCCAACGTACCGAATATTGTCCTGATCTTGGCGGACGACATGGGCCCCGGGGAACCCAGTCACGCGGGTGGCATCATACCAACGCCCACCCTGGACCGCATGGTCAAGGAGGGTATGCGTTTCACCGATGCCCATACCACCTCGGCTGTTTGCACCCCGACCCGTTACGGTATATTGACCGGACGCTATAATTGGCGCAGCAGGCTCAAGAGGAGTGTGTTGTTCAAGCCCACTGACAAGGCATTGATGGATCCCGAGCGTCTCAATCTCCCGAACTTCCTCCAAAAGGCGGGCTATTATACAGCCTGCATCGGTAAATGGCACCTAGGGGCCGACTTTGCGAAGGCCAACCAACAACCGAACTCGGACCAGAGTAAGCGCGACGCCTCCTGGCAGGTCGATTACGAGAAGCCTTTCAAGAATGGTCCGGTGGACGTTGGCTTCGACGAAGCCTTTTTCATTCTATCGTCACTTGACATGGCGCCTTACGTTTACCTTCGGAACAACCAAGCGGTTTCCTTGCCAACCGTGAACAAGGGATTCCCGCACAACGAGTACAACAAGTACCAGCGCATAGGGGCCGCCGCGGCGGATTTCGAGGCCAGCGACTGCTTGGCCGACTGGGCCTCCGAGTCGCGGGATTTCATCAAGCGCCGGGCCGTTGACAAAAAGAAGAAGCCGTTCTTTCTCTACCTTCCCCTGACCTCGCCGCACACTCCGATCACTCCAGGAGCCAAGTTCAAGGGAAAGTATCCTCAATACAGTTGGTACGCCGATTTCATGGCGGAGACCGACTGGGTTGTCGGTCAGGTGCTGGAACAACTCGAAGAATCGGGGCTCGATGACAACACCATGGTCATCTTCACCTCGGACAACGGATTCGCCCCTTACGTCAAGATACCCAAGATGATCAATGCGGGTTATCGTCCATCCGGTTCCTTCCGAGGGGCTAAGGCGACGATTTACGAAGGCGGGCATCGCGTGCCTTTCCTGATCCGTTGGCCGGGCAAGGTGAAGGCCGGGGCAGTCAACCAGACGACGATTTGCACGACGGATTTCTTCGCCACCTTCGCCGATTTGCTTGGCAAGAAAGATGATGTTCTAGATAGTGCCGCGGAAGACTCGTTCTCTTTCTTGCCTTGCCTCAATGGAGCCCAGGAACCGATTCGCCCCTTCACCATACACCATTCCATCTCTGGGGTCTTCGCCATCCGCAAGGGGGACTGGAAGTTGATTCTGAACAAAGGCGCCGGTGGAGGTTGGGGCGGATCCTGGGAGACCACCAAGACCACCGCCAAGCTCGTTCAATTATATAACTTGAAGGATGATCCCGGTGAAACCATGAACCTGGAGCTAGACCACCCGGCGGTCGTGAAGGAACTGGTCGACGACCTCGCCAAGGCTTTCCGCGACGGGCGCACTACGCCGGGTGAAAAGCAAAGCAACGATGGGTGGCCCTTTCGCGATAATGGCATTCTTGCAAAGTTCCCCCAACTTAAGGAGAAGTGAGGACTATCCTCTGCATATTCTTTCTGCCGGCTTGCTTGCTTGGTGGAGTGTTCGAGGACCAAGTAGTCCCCATTCTTGAGAGATCCTGCCTGAAGTGCCATGGTGGTGAAAAGACCAAGGGGAAAGTAGACTTTTCGGGGATTCTCACTGAACTTGATGCTGGGGATCATCTTGATCTCTGGGAGACTGTCGTCGAAGTGGTTGAACTGGGAGAGATGCCACCCGAGGATGAAAACCCTCTCTCGTCCGATGAAAAGAAGGGAATTCGTGGCTGGCACGAGGAATTCCTCAAGTTGCCGGTCGAGACAGCGATACCGGTATTTCGTCCCCGCAGGTTATCTGCCAATGAATACCGGAACACGCTGCGTTCTCTTTTCGGGTTTGATCTCGAGGTTGGCATTGCGAGGGCAGAGCAAACCGAATCGGGCGACAAGTCATTGATCCTTAAAATTCTGCCTCCCGATCCTCCGGGGAAAAGCGGTTTCTTCAATGATACGCATTCCACCCCCCTGTCTTCTTCGCTTCTTGAGAACTACGCCTACTTGGCTGGAATTTCCCTGGATCGGCTTTTTTCCATTCAGGGAAAGGACTCTCTTGCCCGCATGACTCGTCAAAACGAGGATTGGAATGGAGAAATCACCCCTGACCTGGCTGAGGAAATCGTTCGCTCCTTTCTACCCCGGATTGTTCGACGCCCAGTTAAAGAGGAAAGGATCAAGTTGGTTTTCGAACAGCTTGAAGGCAAGAAGGGAAAACCCCTTGTTGCGGCGCTCAAGTTCGAGTTCAAGGCGGCCTTGATTTCTCCCGAATTTCTATACCGTGGATTTCTTGCCAAACCGGATAAGAACAAAAACAGGCAACTGGTCGACCCCTTCGAGCTGGCCGAGCGATTGTCCTATTTTTTATGGGAGGATATGCCTGACGAAGAACTGTTTGAGTCGGCCGGGGATGGATCTTTGCTGGAGAAAGGGGAAGTCGGACGGCAAATCGAGAGGATGCTGACCGATTCCCGTGCCCGTAACCTGTCCGAGAGTTTTGGCGTCCAGTTGCTCGGGTTGTCTTCCATCGACGACCAAATCAAGAACAATCCCATTCATTTGCATGCCCTGCGCACCCAGCCCCGGGATTTCCTGCATTACCTTTTTACCGAAGACCGCCCAATTATGGAACTTCTCGATTCCAACGTCACTTTCGTAAACCAGAGCACCTCCGGTTTTTACGGCAACGACCGCAAACGCCTGGCCCCCTTTCACAAACCCAGGGGGATCGAGAGGCAACGCACCATGAATCAACGACTGGAAATCAAGGAAGCGGAAGGGCGGGGGGGCATCCTAACTATGCCGAGCATTCTTAGTATGAACCATGGTCCGATCCTTCGAGGAACTTGGGTACTTCGTACTATTCTTGGCGTAAGACTCGGGGAACCGCCCGGCGACGTGCCTCCTATCAAACCTCCTCCCCGGGGTAAGAAAATGACCTTTCGCGAAAGGTTCGAGGCTCACCGCGAAAACGTAACCTGCGCGAGGTGTCATGAGAAAATCGACCCGATCGGCTTTGCTTTGGATGGGTACGACAAAAACGGCAGGTATCTTTTGGCATCCTACCACAATCGGGGAAACCAACCGCCCATCGATACTTCCGGAAAATTGCCGAGTGGCGAAGAATTCAAGGACTTCGAGGGACTCAAGCGCATCCTGACGACGACAAAGAGAGAACAGGTGATCCGCAACCTGACCAAACAAATTCTTTCCTATGCCCTTGGCCGGAAGCTTGGGAGGGGAGATCAAGGTGTGGTGGATAAGATTACGGTCAAGGCAACCTTGGAAAATTCAAGTTGGAAGGAACTCTTGATCGAGGTTGCCAACAGCGCGTCTTTCCGTGAGATTGTATTCAAGTAATAGGATAGCGAATGAGTCGAAACTGGAAAATTGAACGCAGAACCTTTCTCAGGGGAGCAGGGGCTCTCCTTCCTTTGCCTTTCTTGAACTTGATGGAAGCCAATGCCCGCTCGGGCGACCTGCGCTCTTCGGACCCTCCGACGCGGTTCATGACTCTTTTCAAACCCAATGGGGTTCATCCGCCCTCTTGGAATATAAATGGCGGCAAGGAGAATGACTTTCGAATGTCCCCCTTGATGCAGCCCTTCGCCAAGCACAAGGAAGATCTTCTCATTTTGGACAACATGGGAGATTTTGGGTTTTCCTCCCACAGCAACTCCACCCGACGCTTTCTTTGCGGACACCATCAAAATTCCCGATCCGCCTCGGTTGATCAACTGATCGCCGAGCATGTGCAAGGCGATGCTCCACACCGTTCTCTCGAATTGACCACCGAAGGCCTCTTTGTAAATCAGATTGGTTGCAGCTACATTTCCTACGACAAAAACGGCGGCATGATGCCTCGTGACAGCGACCCTCAACTTATCTTCGACAAGCTTTTCAGAAACCCCTTGAGTGATCCGGGAAAAAGAGCGGAGATGACGAGCCTGCTCGACCGGGTCTCATCGGATGCCAAGGCTCTTGAGAGAAAGGCCGGTGTTGAGGACGGGGATACCCTCGATGAATATTTCACCGCGCTGCGCGAAACCGAGCTGAAACTCGAGAAAATGGGTCCGCTTGATCAGGGTCTTGAGTCCTCCAAGTTTGACCGCCTAGTCCGTCCGCTTGCCCCCTCCAATATGGACGAGCAGGTAAACGCCATGCTCGACGTCATCGCGATGGCCCTTTGGACGGACTCCACTCGTTGCATATCCTACATGCTGGGTAACAGCAACAGCCGGATGATCTTCGATTTCCTTGGCATCAAGAAACAGCACCACTATCTCTCTCATTTCTTCCGCAACTTCAGTCGCGAAAACATCGACTCTCTTCTCAAAATCAGCCTCTGGCACATGGAGAAATTCGATTACCTGCTCAATAAGCTCAAGTCTTACAAGGACCATAACGGCCGGCTTCTCGACCATTGCGTGGTCTTGTACGGCTCCGGTATGGGGCACAGTGACAATCACACTGCCCAACGTCTTCCCGTCGTACTTGCCGGACAAGGAGGAGGTAAGCTTAAGACGGGGCGTTATCTCAGGTATTCCAAGAACCAGGAACTCGGTAGGTTGCACTTGTCCCTGCTCGAGCTTTTCGGGGTCGAACAGGAATCCTATGCGAATGCCAAGCAACCCTTGCCCGGACTCAACGGAGGAAAATTCGATGAGTTTTCCGAACGCCCCTTCGAAAGCTGGGTCAAGGTCGATTCCGACACCATGACCGTTCAGGGCAGGCTTCGCATGTCCGATAACTTGGACGAGGCAAAAGTATTTTATATCGACGTCGCCGGACGGGATTCGATCCGGATGGAAATTGGTTTTGGAGACTTTCACTCCCGCAACGTCGCCTATCACGTCGGAACCCCCATCAAACTTACCGGGAAAACCGTGGAAAAAGACGGAAGTACGATCCTCAACAAGATCACGGGTTTGGAATCACTCTTCGGAAGGAGCAATCCCGGCAAGGCGGGGGGCTAAGACTATTTCCCGCCGGAGGCGGAAAGCAACCCGTCGCCTAGCTCCGTTCTTTTGTTCCGCAAGGTGACGAGCAGTCTTTTCCTCACCTTTTCAAGCTTCGGGTCATCGATCAAGTCCTTGGTCTCGAAAGGATCCTCTTTGATGTCGAACAATTGGTTGCGTCTGATCTTCGGATAGTGAACGAGCTTGTAGCGGTCGGTGCGCACGAGACGCTGGGTCTCGATATAGGCATTGAATATCACCTCTTCCCCGCCTTTGGCCTCACCTTTGATCAAGGGCACGATACTTGGGTATTCAACGGAATCTGGTACCTTCAGTCCGGCCAGTTCGCAGGTCGTCGAGTACACACTTTGCATGTAGATCTTCTCGTCTACGGTGGCCCCTTTGCTAATCCCAGGCCCGGATATCATAAATGGCATCTTGATGCTGTGATCATAAGAGTTCTGTTTTCCCATGAGCCCATGCTGACCCACGGCGAGGCCATGGTCCGCGGTGAACACGACGTAGGTTTCGTCGGCTCGCCCACTTTTCTTCAGTGCCTTCAGTATGCGCCCGATTTCACGGTCCATGTGCGTGATGATGGCATAGTATTCCGAGCGATGGACCTGCACGATTTCCTTGGTCCTGGGAAAGGGAGCTAGCGCTTCGTCCCGGATCTTGATCGCCCCGTTGTCGAAGGGGTGTTCGGGTAGGTAGTTCTTCGGTATTGCGATCTTTTCCGGCGGATACATGTCGACGAACTTCTTGGGAGCTTGTCTCGGATCGTGAGGGGCGTTGAACGCTACGTACATGAAGAAGGGCTTGTCCGTGTCCTTCGCCTTGCCGAGGAATTCGATCGCCTTGTCGGCGAATAGCTCGGAGCTATGCTTTTTTACGGTGTATTCATCGCTGACTTCTTGGTCTCCGTTCTTCGAAACGATGTCGCGTACGAAAGGAGCCCAGTGCCCGGTGAACTTCGGATTCCAAGGGTTCCACTTGTTGTTTGTCGGCGTGGGTCTGTTGTATCCTGGTTTCTTTGACCCGCTTGGATCAAAGGTTTCGTACATTCCCTTGGCGATGGCTTTGGCTTGGCTGAATCCCTTGAGAGCGGAGTAGTAGTTGTTGTGCCACTTGCCCGTGAGGAAGGTGTCGTAACCCGCGTCGCGGAACACTTCCGGCCACAGCTTCACCTCGGTTGATCCTTCCACTGCAATAGCCCCGCGTGAGTTGGCCCACTTGTCTAGGTAGGGCTTGTTCTTGGGAGCCCGAAACACGCTTTGTCCGGTGATTAACATGGTTCGACTAGCCACGCACACGGCACCTGACCACGACCCTTGGTTGAAGCAATTGTTAAAGAGAACACCCTGCGTGGCTAGTTTGTCCAAGTTGGGTGTCTTTACTTCCGGGTTATTCACTCCTCCGATGGAGCGAGGGGCTTGGTCATCGGCTATGATGAAAAGGACATTTGGTTTTTTTGCCGCTACGGTCAAAGGGGTCAGGGCGAGCAAGACGCTGAATAATTTTTTCATAGAAACGGTTTTACAAGTCGGGCGATTATTTTTGGAAGAGAGGAATGAGGTGATCGAGCACAGCCTCCAAGGGAGCCCCGATTTTGCCTTTGTTGTGCGAGGTGGCGACCATCACCAAGTTGAGCTTGGGAAAGATGGACATGTATTGTCCCCCCGCACCGATACCGCTGATGAAGTTCACCTTGTTGTCGGGAGACCTTTTCTTCCGGTTGTGAAAATAGTAAAAATAGCCTTCTCCTTTGTTGGTGTTCATGACCTCACGAACGTATTCGGCGGAGAGCAATTGTTCCCCGTTGTATTTGCCTCCTAGGGCGATGGCGGTTCCAATCTTGAGAAGTGATCTCGAGGTGAAGTTGCTGCCGGCCCCGCACTTTGGGATTCCACATCCTTGGTTATCCCAGCAATAGATTGCGCCGAACTTTTCCGCCACTTCCTTGGCGAAGAATTCCTGGGCGGAGCCCTTGGCCTTCAAGTCGATGATCATCATGATCAAGGAAGGATCCGTGCCGGTGTACTTGTACTGCTTTTCGGTAGGGGTGATGGGCGAAGTGTTCTCGAACAACTTTTGGAAGTGCTTTTGCCGATGGTACTTGTCGCCGAGGGAATGGGCGAAGGTTTTGGTTGGGAAGCGAAGACCCGATTTCATGAAGAGAGCGTCTTGCAAGGTGATTGAGTCCACGCCCGGTTTGATCTTGGAACGGTCGATCGCCAGCAGGAAATCAACCACTGGCTTGTCCAGGTCCTTCATGCTCAATAGCCCCAACTGGATGGCTCGGGCCAAGGTCACGGAGATCATCGTCTTGGTCACCGACATAGCGTAGTGGGGACCGTCGACTCGACCTCGACGGTTGTACATTTCGAAGATCAGTTTGCCGTCCTTCCAGAGCAGGAGGCTATCTAAGTTAGCGAACTTGCCTGCACGGTCGTTCTTCAGCAGTGCCTGTATCGCCTCCTCTGCTCCAGGTGCATCCAAGCGGCCCACCTGCAGCCCGTCTGCTATGTCTTCCGGTGATGCGCTGACGTATGGTTTCGGAAGGTCGGGAAGTTTTTGTTGCTCCCGAAAGTTGTGGCTCTTGGGATCAACCCCCTTGGCAAGGCGTGGTAAGTCGCTGGCCTCAAGTTGGTTTCCGTATGGCAGGATGCCCAGCAACAGAACGGCGAGGGTGCTCCGTCGTTGCAAAAAAAACATGGCCATTTCCAGAAAGGCCCCTGTGCGGGTGAGTTACCAGTCGTCCGTGCGGAACGGTAAGGCGGGTATGCCGTCCTTGTTGTAGAGGTTGGCATTGGCCGGATTCATGGTGAATCCGTAGCGTACGGCCACCGGCTTCTTTACCTCCTTTGAACTCACGACCACGGTGTCCCCCTCGATTGCGGCGTCCGCCCAGACCCATTTCTTATCCTCTCCTGCGATTGAGAAATGCTCGAGCTTGCCTCCCTTTACCTCTGCGGTGGGTTCCAGTTTGGTCTTCTTGCCCACCATCAGGCCCTTGCCGACGTGGTCGAAGGACAGATGGATCATATTGTCCTTTACCTTGTGGCTTTTGTAGAGCGGTCCGGTGGGAACGAGGTTTTTCTTATCGTAAGTCTGATGAAGGGCCCATTGGGCGAGGCGTCCTCCCACGTCCTGCTTGTTGCGCGGGTGAATGTCTCTTGGGTTGTGAGCATCCGCAAGGTCGATAGCCACCGCCATGCCGGTATGCGGAATGTCCAAGGCCTTGGTCTGGGCTTCGCGAATCTTGGCCCAACCGTCTCCGCCCGCAGGATTTGTTCCTGGATTTTGGAAGTTGGCCAACTGTACCCAGTAGAATGCTAGATCCTTATTTTGAAAAACCTTGCGCCAGCCATTCACCAAGGCGTGCTTCTTGTGGTAGTAGGACATGTGTTCACCACCGTTGGATTCACCTTGATACCAAATGCCCCCGCGCATCGCGAAAGGAGCAAGCGGATGGACCATTTGGTTGTAGATGGCCGATGGTGAACCGCCGCCTACCTTGGTATCCTTCTTGTAAGACTTTACCTTTTCGGCTTCCTTGGATAATTCGGAAACCGATTCGAACCCGGCTAGGGTAGTCCATGGTTCGATACGGGTTCCTCCCCAATTCGATCCGACCAAACCAACGGGTACGCCTAGTTCCTTGTGCAAGCGGCGACCAAAGTAGTAGCCTACTGCACTGAAGTTAGCCGAAGTGTCGGGCTTGCAGACTTTCCATTCAGTCGGAATGGCCAAACGTTGCTGAGGTTTGGGGTGAGTCTTATGTCCGGGAACGTTGAAAAGCCGGATGCCAGGGTGGTCTGATGCTGCAATTTCCTCTTTTGCGTTCATGGACGAGCGGATGGACCATTCCATGTTTGATTGGCCCGAACAAATCCAGACTTCGCCAACGAGAATGTTTTCGAGTTTGATCTCGTTGCTTCCTTTGATCGTAAGGGTAGCTGGCTTGGAGTTCGCTTTGAGTGCAGATAGCTTTACCATCCACATGCCTTCACCGTTTGCCTTTGTAGTTTTGCTTTGGCCAGCAAAAGATACCGTTACTTCCTCTCCCTTATCCGCCCATCCCCAAATCGGCACCGGCAAGTCGCGTTGGAGCACCATGTCGCTTCCGATTACGTTCGGAAGTTTGACCTCGGCTGAAACGATGGCCGTGAACACGGAAACGGCTCCTAGAATAAGTAGACTGTAAAGTCGGTGTGAAGTATGAATTTTCATTAGTTGGATATGGAATGATTTGAATCGACGAATCGATAAGTCGCGCACAGTTGCTTTCATTGATCAAACTTAAAATTACGGAATTTTCAAAGTTTTGATCTGACGTCTGGTTTTAGATATTCCTCATAAATGTTTTCGCCATAGTGTTCTACTGATTCCTATGCTTGCTTTTCCTCTTTCGATTCTCTCGAGATTTAACAAAAATTGAATAATCAAAGGATGATCCCATTCAGGTTCCATCTTCCCGCTTATCCAAATACCAGGAACAAAGATGCCAAAAATGGTGACCTCCGAAAACGGAGGTATTTACTCGCGAGGGGTGTCGATGAATTTTCCCTTGTTGTCGAGGTAACCCCAACGATTTTCTTTCTTGAAATACTCACGGCCGGTATCGTGCTTCATGTGACGGATAGGCATCCCTCTATCATAGTGCCAAGTCTCGCGAGGAATATCGCGGACGCCGCCTTTGGGTTCAGGGAGAAATCGGGTATGTTCAGCAACGGAACCAGACTCATCGAAAGTCTCGCGGCTCACTAAATGGCCATCGGGCTTGTAGTACTTGCGGGTAGCGATTAGGCCATTGACGTAATTGCTGCGGCGAGTCGCTTTGCCCTTGGCGTTAAGATCGTGGCGACGAGTAAGAACGCCTTTTTCATGCCATTCAAGACGGATAACCCCATCATGGAGGTGAATGGTTTCGAGAACGCCAGCGCGTTCTCGGGTGCTCGTCCAGGCGAAACCGGAAGGGGTGGTTTTAAGTATGGAGAGTTTGCCGGCCGGAAGCTTAGTTGGTAGCGAAGGTTCACTTTCAAGACCCGAGTGTTCGACGGCGATAGCACGCCAGACGCCGGATTTCCCTAGGGTGAACGACCCACCGGGGAGAATAGGTTTTTGGGTGATGCGCTTTTTACCTAACAAAAAATGGTAACCAAAAGTTTCGCGGTGATTCTCTCCGGGAATAAGTTCAATGAAATCACCCGTCAGACGCAAGTGAGGACGGTCAGGTCGGCGGACTACGACGAGGTGCACGTCCGTCATTCGCTGTTTCATAAGAGGAGAAGTGAGATCACTAATATTCTTGGCGAACGCGGCATGAGGTTCTTTAAGAGAGTGAAATTGCTTATCGGTGAGACATCGGGCTTGGAAGGAGGTGACCATCTGGTTTTGCCGGAGGTTGGCGCCTTCGGTGTTGTACACCTTGCGAATCAACCCGTCAAAAAGAGTGGGAGTTTTGCTTTCGTATCGTATCACTTCTCGTTTTACGACAATTTCACCTTGGTCGGGGAACCCTTCAGTGGACGCCACTTCGAGTCCGTTATTTCGCACATCAGTGATGCGTGTGACTGGACCGGTATCCAGTGGATAGTTTGAGACAAACCCGATCTTGGTGCCATCGGGGCTGCCTTTGGGATCGGCGTCGTAAATATCCGATCCGTCGACAATGTTGGCGGGAAAGCAGAGTAGGGAAAGAGGGTGGACAGTTTCCCAGCCGTCGCCTGAGCGCAGGTCGGCGATGACCGAATCACCACAGGCCCAGCGACCGCTTGTACCGCAAGGGCTCACATCCCCCATCCACTCCCAAGCCAGAATGTGGACGCTGGATGGGAATGGCTCATTCCATTTTCGGCCACGAAAGAGCCCATCGCCGAGCATGAAATACTCGCCATTACCGAGCCAGGACATATGGCATTTTTGAAGTGTGGGGACGCCAATACGCTGGTTACTTCCGTCGAGATCGTAGAATGCGCGCGTGGCGGCGAAGGGATCGGTGTTGGAAGCCTGGCGCGTAAAAAAAAGAGGGTGACGGGGATTCGGGAGCAGATGGATACCGCTAACTTCAGGAAGAAATTCCATCTTACCATCCGGTAAGGAGATGCGGACGGTTCTATATTGGGGATCAGCGCTTCGATCGCGTAGTAAGCCGAAGATCCAGCGGTCGTCCGCATCGGTTGCGCCCAGCACCTCAGCACCGAGATGTGGGACGAGAACTTTCGTAATACCGGTGTCGGCGTCATAAAGCATATTCTCTACCCCACGGTCGTCGCCCCTCGCCTTGACTGGATTGTAGGTGGAGTAGATTAGCCAATTGTTTTGCTTTGCCCAGCGCGGATTAAAACCGGGACCTACTAGGCGCTCTTGATCCTTGTGAAGGTCGAAAATGCGAACGGTGGCGGTGGCGTTTTTCCCATTGGGATAATGGGTGTAACAGACAAATCGGCCATCGGCTGAGAAGCACTGTGTGTTGTAACGATTGGCCCAGTCGCGGATATGAGGTTCGTGGGTGAGACGCCAGACGCCAAAGTTGTTGCCCGGGGCGGAAAATACGACCTTCTGTGCGTGGAGAGGAAGAGAGCAAGTGAGTGCCAGCAAAACTAAATAGAAATGAATGTCGATGTAGCAATTGCGTAAACCACACTTCTTCACCAATCTCCGCTTATATCTTTCTTTAGAGTGCATCCCGATTAACAGCCAATTTCTGGCGACACCAAGATTCTGACGGGTTGCGTGGGCCTGCCCGGAGGCTACCGCCAACAGCAAATAAGAGAGGAGACGCTCCATCATGACACTGACAGTAATTTGCTTTTCAAACGAGTAAGGAAGAATCGCTAATTCTAGGGATGCAGTCGTGCTGGTCGATCTCGACGAAGAGGTCTTGGCCCAAGTCGCAGGTGAATTGAAAGCCTAGGTAGCGACGACTTTGGTGTTTGTAACCGATGTTTCTCGGGAGGATGAGGTCGAGGTTAGCGTTCTCGTAGTTATGGTGGACACCTCAAGAACAAACATCCTGTCGTCTTTGAACGGAAGATTGAAAATATGAGGTCTCATCGGCCATCCTTTCCTCCGCCAACGGTTGAAGTGAATGACGGCGGAACGCCATTCTTTTCAACTGAATGGTTATCCGTTTTATAGTGGTTTCCTTATTCTTTTTTGGCTCTTCGCCAGAACTTGTGGAAAACACAGGTTCTGGCAGCTTTCATCATGTTGATGATATGAAATTATCTTTTATTGGCTTTCTTTTCTTTTTTCTCTTTTCTCTTTTCCTTCAATGTTTTTACGGACACTTTTTTAACGCTCTTTTGGGAATTTTTACCTTTAGCCATGAGTCACTCCTTGTTTGGATTTTCTTTTATAACGCAGAAGGCACTCGATTGCACGCTAGCAACATTGAGTACTCTGATTTGTTCTTCTTGTGTTCGGAATGCCATGACTATCTGGTGACTATTGCAACACCAGACTTCTTACGTTGAAACTTACCGTCCCGAAAGAATATCGACTTCCAAGTTGTGCTCTTGAATCAAACCGAACATCCAAGGCCGGCTATGGTTCTAAGTCGGAGCTTTGTCACTATTTTTGAGTCTGCTCCTTGCGGAGACTTATTCTGAAACCCAGAAAAGCACTCTCTAGGATAGGTAGGTTCTTGTCCCTGCGGGCGGATCGCATGAAAATGCCAGGCAAGGCCCAAGAGCCTCCGCGGAAGACTTTTTCTTTGCCTGTTGTTGGCCCGGCAGGGTCACGAACAGGAATGGGCAACGGCTTTTCATACCAGTCACTGCACCACTCAAATACATTACCATGCATGTCGTGAAAGCCCCATGCATTCGGGGGTAGAGAGCCCACCGGAGCAGTGAACTCGAAAGTGTCGTTGTAGTCTTTGTCTGCACCTTGCAACCTCGAGCTTTTATCTGAAAAGTTAGCATGTTTGGGCATTTTGTCCGGTGAATTGCCGAAACTCCAAGCTGTCTTGGTGCCCGCTCGGCAAGCGTACTCCCAATGCGCCTCAGTCGGCAGCTCATATTCCCAACCTTTAGGTAGTCGTCCCTCCTTTCTTTCGCGATCGGTCAGTTTTTTGCAGAAGGTCTTCGCTCCGTCCCACGACATTTTTTCTGCCGGCAAGTCGGGACCTTCGAAATGACTGGGATTGTTGCCCATGATTTTTTTCCACTGGGTCTGCGTGACCTCGTGCTTCCCCAGCCAGAAACCATTAGTCAGGGTGACTTCGCGAAGGATCTCGTCAAAATCACGTGAACCCTCCTCCTCTGGACTACCCATATGAAAGGTTCCCGGAGGACACCACAGCATTGCGAGCGATAGTTCAGGCACTTGGAAAGCAATGCCTTCTTTCGGTGATTTGGCGATCTCGGCTTTTGGAGTGGGAGCATCTTCGCACCCGCCAAGCAATAACCAGAAACAAAGCCCGAGAAGTAAGGGAAGTCTTTGCAAGAGATCGTTCTTTTTCATTCAGTTCGCCAGTTTGATTGCGATCGTTCCAGAGCGATTCTTGATTAAATGCCGGGTGGATTTGCCGAACGGTGAGCGAACGGTGAGCGAAATTGCCTCGTCGCCTTCGGGGATGGAGAAGAAGATGTCGGCTGATGATCCAGTCAAGTAACTAGATCCTGAGTGAACTTCGCTGACTAAGGTTCGACCGCTTTTCAATTGCAAGGATACTCGGGATCCCACGCCTCGCAAGTTGCCTTTTGGGCCGTTGAGGCGGATGACCAAACCGTGACCCGACGATATCTTGTTGATGAAAACCTTTGGGTTGGAGGAATTCACAGTGGCCACGAGGTCGGGTCGGGTGTCCCCGTTCAGGTCGGTCAGGGCGAGGGCCTTGGCGTCGCCAGGCAAAATGAAACCACTTCGGTCGGCCCGCATGGCTTGGAAATTACCATTGCCCGAACCGCGAAGCACTATGCCGAGCCCGCCGTCCACATTGCCGGTTTCAGGCTGTGGGGAGTAAAAGTTGTGAGCCATCGCAAGATCCATGTGGCCATCGGCGTCCCAGTCGCAAAAGACCAACCCGAAGCAGGCCGACACTTGGGCCATTCTAGGCAACGAGTGAAAGGAGAAGCGACCTTTGCCGTTATTCAAGAGCACCCCGGAGGCCAGTTCGTTGATCGCGAGTCGCTGGGCCGTTTGGAGCAGGTTTGGTGCGTAGATTTGGGGTAGGGTGGCGGATGCAAAGGCATGGAAGTTACTGAATTTATCGGCCAGTGAAGGCATGGCCCTCGTTGAGCAGCTTTTCCCGCGAACGGGGAAAAGAATTTCTCCCTCGTGGCAGGCTTCAACGATGCGTGGGATTCCTGATCCATCGAGGTCGCCAAAATAAAGTAAATACGGCTTTTCCTTTGATGCATGATACTTTGTGTTCAGGCCTAGATTGCCTACTGCGTAGTCCATGTCGCCGTCTCCGTCTACATCTGCTGCTGATATTCCCGTCCACCAACCAAGTCGATCGACTGTGCCGGCTGAGGCGGAGACATTGGTCAGTTTGCCATTATCGTTCTTCCAGACAGCAACCGGTCCCCACTCATGGGTAATCAGTAGGTCGATCCAGCCGTCGTCGTCAAAATCGCTCCAGATGGCGCCCGTGACCATGCCGGTGAGCCGCAAACCCGGGGCGACTTTGTCCGTTACATCGGAGAATTTTCCAGCGTCGTTCCGTAATAGGCGACTGTTGGGGGTGGTCGGGTAACGAGTCTTCACCACTCGTCCCCCGACGAAGAGGTCGAGGTCTCCGTCCTGGTCGAAGTCGGCCGCGGTCACGGGCCCTGCGCTGTCGCGAAGGTTGGGGGTTGCGTGGAGATCGATCTTGAAGTGGCCCTTGCCGTTATTGACGTAAAGACGATCTCTCAGGTAGACGGGATTCGGTCTTGGGTCGAACCCGCCGCTGGCTACGTAGAGGTCGAGATCACCGTCTGAGTCTGCATCGAGGAAAACCGACCCCATGTCCTCGAATTGGATCATTTGCTTGACGATGAAGTCCGGAAGATTGGTGACTGGGGTGAAGCCCCCTTTGCCGTCGTTCAAGGCGATTGTGGAACCTTGGCCCGAGGCTCCGCCAATAAAAACGTCTTCGTCGCCATCACCATCCACGTCACCCCAAGCCATGCCGGGCCCTAGTTTGGAAAGCTGGTGCGGCAAGAGGGGTTGTACCTTGAAGTCATCGAAGTTGTTTTCCAAGTGTTTGAAGGTGGCCATGGCATCAGTAGTATCGAACCAAGGTTTGTTTTTTTTGGGGGGAGAGATAATTTGGGCATTCTTGGGTTCGGTCACCACTATGGATTGATCAACCGGCAAATTCTCAAATGTCTGCACGGTTCCCAGGGGCCATCGAATGGTCAGACGTTTGATCACTTTGGTTTCACCCAAGCCAAAATGGATGATCGGTTCGTTGGCGGAGGCGTAACCTTGACAAGAGGTTAGGTATCGCACCTGCAAACCATTCTCCGTCTCCAGCGTAACCTTGGCTCCAATGCCGTGACTGTTGCGCTTGCCGCCCTTGAGACGAATTTTCACCAAGTGTCCCTTGCTGGATTCATTACGGTACAGTCGGATGGGATCCTCCAATGAAGCAATGGCGACGTCGAGGTCACCATCGCCGTCGAAATCGGCAAGGGCAGACCCGTAACTGACGCCCTTGAAGTCAAGTCCCCATTCCGAGGCTATGGGGACGAATCGAAGGTCACCGAGGTTGCGAAAGGCAAAATTGTGATCGCGTTTAGGCGGCTTGTCCCACCAAAACAATCCCTTTTCTTTTTCCGACTTCAAGGCCTTTGCTTGGGCCTGAAGGTCTGAATTCGAGGTATTGTGAGTCATTCCGTTTGTCCCGAATAGATCGATCCAACCGTCATTGTCGAAATCGCCGAACTTGAGAGACCAAGTCCAGTCCGTGTTGGCAAGACCCGCAAGGAATGCAGTCTCGATGAAACGCCCTGCGCCAGTGTTTACGTACAGGGCGTTGCGCATATACTGGGGAGGTCGAGCGGAGGTTAAAAACCAACTGTCTTGTTCCATTTCGCCCATGCCCAACTTAGACTGATAATGATCTGAGCCAGCCATGTCGCTACCCATCAAGTCTAAGAGACCATCATTGTTCAGGTCAGCCACGTCGGTACCCATCGAGAACCAAGGGGTGTGAGGCAAGGCTTCCCGAGCTACGTCTACGAATCTTCCGTCCTCTTGGTTGTGGTACAAACGGTCGGGACCGAAGAAATCGTTTGCCACGTAAAGGTCCGGCCGGCCGTCCTCGTCGTAGTCGAACCAGGATGCGGAGAGCCCGAGGTCCGTTCCCCGCAACCCGACCTGCGCACTAACATCGGTATATTTGGTTCCATCGTTTCTGAAGAGGTGGTCGTATTCTCCTGCCAATACGAAGTGTATTCCCTTTGTCGGATGGGCCACGACGTCGAACTTTTCACGATACTTTTCTTCAATCACGGGTTCTCCGTTCTTGAATGAGGCCTGAATGCCTTCCGTCTCGCCCGAAGGTTCCATTCCTGTTGTTCTGTTTGTAACTAGATAACCGTCCAAATCACCGTCCAGATCGTAATCTGCGAATGCCATGTCAACGTTGCTACCGTTTCGCGGTAATCCGATGGTTGGGCCGAGGTCCTTGAAGGTGCCGTCGCCTTTATTGTCAAGTAGCAGGGCAGGGTCTCCCGAACCCCCAACAAAAAGATCGAGGTCGCCATCGCCATCGTGGTCCACGAAACTGCACCCCATGGCCCAGTGATTAGCGACGATATTAGCAAGGCCTGTCTTTTCAGTGACGTCCTCAAACCTAAAGCCACCCAAGTTGCGAAAAAGTTGATGGCCTCCGTAAGGATAAACATAGAAGAGGTCCGGTCTCCCATCCCCGTCGTAATCACCTGCGCATACACCGTGGGCGGCAGCCTCATCGGTTAGGGCAGAGGAATAGTTCAGGAGCTCGAGTTTTTCCTTGGTCAGCGGTTTGCCTGCAAAGCGGAGACCGAGCGCCTCGTCTTCTATCAAGGTGAACGCCTTGGGGGCACCGATGTCCTTTCGTTTGACCAATGGAGTCATTTGGATCGCTCCGATGCCCGCGGTTCGGTTGGGTTTCGCGGTCTTCGAAAACAAGCAGATCGTTCCTCCTTGTGAGAAAAGCAGACAAGAGAGAAAAAGCCGAATGTGCAGGGTGTTAATTCTTTTCATCAAATTTCTAATTTTGCTTAACGTTTCTCTCGAAATCAAGAGAAAGAAATAGGATCCCTCGTTGACGCAGTAAGTCGATTTCGCAAACATTCGACTAATGAAAAAAACATTCCCATATTTAATTCCAATTTTTTGTCTTTGGGTTTCATTTCCACCAGTCAATTCCGCCATGGGCAAAAAGCCCAACGTCATAGTCGTACTGGTCGACGACATGGGCTACTCGGATCTCGGGTCCTTTGGGGGTGAGGTCAAGACTCCCCACCTCGACCGACTGGCCGCCAATGGCCTGCGCTTTACCCAAAACTACAATTCCGCACGATGCTGCCCTTCCCGGGCCTCCTTGATGACGGGCTTGTATTCTCACCAAGCTGGCATCGCCAATTTCACGGGCCGGGATTCGACGTCGCGCTTGGGCCCAGCCTATCTGGGCAAACTGAACAAGCAATGCATGACCCTGGCCGAGGTGCTCAAGTCTTCGGGTTACGGAACCTACGGGGTAGGGAAGTGGCACGTCGGACATGAGGAAAAACCGACTGATCGCGGGTTCGACGAGTACTACGGCTATATCCGTGGACACAGTACGAGCCAGTGGAAGGTGGGCAACTACATGCGCTTGCCGGAGGGCAAGAAGCCCGAGCTCGAGTTTGATGCCGATGACTTTTACGCGACCGATGCCTTTAACGACTATGCGGTCGAGTTTCTCGAGCAGGCCCAGAAAAAGGACGAGCCCTTCTTCCTCTACCTTGCTCACTCCTCTCCACACTTTCCCTTACACGCACCGGCCAAGACCCGCGATGCTTACCTCGATACTTACCGCAAGGGCTGGGACGTTTTGAGAAAGGAACGCTTTGCCCGGCAGCGCAGTTCGGGCTTGGTCACGGATTCCTGGAAATTCACCGGACTCTCCGAGGTCCCGGTCGACCGTGACGACATCGCCAATGATTTTGCCGGCCAAACGAACCCCGACTGGAAGGGAGTTGCCCAAAACCGACAGGAGGATCTTGTTTACCGGATGGCGACCTTCGCCGCCATGATCGATCACGTCGACCAGGGGATTGGCAGGATCATTGCCCTGTTGGAAAAGGGTGGAGATCTCGAGAATACACTCATTCTCTTTACCAGCGATAACGGGGCCTGCTACGAATGGGGCCCGTTTGGTTTCGATCAGGTCAGCCGAAAGGGATTTACCCGACTGCACGAGGGGGACGAACTGAAAGGCGTAGGCGGTCCGGGTACCTATCATTCGGTGGGGAGCGCCTGGTCCTGCCTGAGCAACACCCCTTTGCGCATGTACAAGCACTTCAACCATGAGGGAGGAAATTGCAGTCCTCTGCTTGCTCACTGGCCCAGGGGGATAAGCAAGCCCAACCGCTGGGTGCGTTCACCCATTCACTTGATCGACGTCATGCCTACCTTGCTCGAGGTGGGTGGAGCCGACTACCTCAAGAAGTTCAAGGACGAAGAAATCATCCCGGTCGAGGGCAGGAGCCTGGTTCCCTTTTTCAAGGGAGCCGGCCAGGCGAGCGAACGGGTGCTCTGTTTCGATCATTTCGATTCCAGCGCCATCCGCAAGGGGGACTGGAAGCTGGTGCGCGGGAACAATCGTTACAAGAATCGGACTTGGGAACTGTACAACCTCGCCGAGGACCGGTGCGAAACGAACAACCTGATCGAGTCTCATGCGGAGAAGGTCAAGGAACTGGAGACCGAGTGGTTGGTTTGGGCAAAGCGGGTAAAGGTCAACCCCTACTACAGTCATGCGCAGGCAAACCCGGCCAAGGTGAGAAAAAAACTGAGGAAGGATGCCCAGGGGTTTTATCTTCTCAAGCATGGGGATCAGGTGGATCGTGAGAACGCCCCCCAATTTGCCCAAAAGTCCATAGAGATCAAACTCTCCGTCACGAGGGGAAGGGAAAATGGCGGGGTTCTGATTTCCCATGGTGGAAGCCGCAGTGGCTATTCCCTTTACCTGGAGGATGGAAAACCGGTTTTTTCCTGCCGTCTGGGAGGTGCCTTGCACACCTTCCGGGCAACCAAGGAACTGCCCGAGGGGCGGGCCTCCTTGTCCGCCACGCTCTTGCCCGACGGGAGGGTGTCCTTGAAAATGGAGAACGAAGCAGTGGCCGAAGGAAAGCTCCCGGGACTCTTCAATACTCATCCTCAAGACCCGCTTGAGGTCGGGAACGATTCCCAGTCAACGGTCGCAAACTATTCCTCGAGCCCTCGCTTCAAGGGGAAAGTCAATGAGGCCAAACTCAAGCTCAGGTAATTCTCTTCCCTTAATTCAATCCCCATGAAAATGAAATATCCTCTTCCTGCTTTTTCATTTTCATTCTTGCCTTTGCCTTGCCGGCTAAGCCCGATGGCTTTTTGAAGTGAACTTGGTAGCTTTGCTTCTATGAGCAAGATTCGTTTCCTCTGTTTATTCCTACCTTTTGTAGGTTTGCAATCACCTGCCTTGGCTGAGCAGATCACGGTGGAAGGTCTCATCATCCCGCGTGACGACGATGGCATGTATGTGCGCAACCCGGATGGACAGTTCGAGATCGAGTGGAGCAAGCAGACCAAAGTAGCCTTGGAGGTAAATACACGCCTCTTCAAAGGTCTTAAGGCAGGTGAGCTTCTTTATCAGATTCAAGCCTCCAAGGAAACAGTCCGCTTTTCACTGCCCAAAGGACCGGTTACGGGAATCGTGGAGGTCAGAAACAAAGGCCAACTGGAGAAGAAATTAAAAGAGGCTCGGGAAGAGAACTGGATTGGGGAACATGGCCTGCGCTTGTTCTTCGGTGAAAGCCGTTCCCAGCAAATCGCCTCACCGGACAACCTGCGATTTATCGGGCTTTGGGATTCAAGCGCCAAGCCCCGTACATTGACCATCTTGGGAAAAAAATACGAATGCTCCCTGAAGAAGGGCGGGCAAACCAATGCCTTGCTTTTCAACGTGTTGGGAACGCATGACTGCAAGCCATTCGTCAACCGGGCCCGCGTCGTGGGCCAAAGAAAAGGGGAGGTTATTCATGCCGATGAGATTCATCTTCAACCGATAGGTGATCAATCCTCTTCCGATGATCCCACGCTCCCCCGTTACCTTTTCATTGGGGATTCCATCTCGGGGAACTACGACAAGGGCTTGAGGGAATTTCTCGCGGGGAAGTTCAACCTGCATCACCCACCCACCAATTGCGGGGCTTCGTCAAAGGGGCGTTCCAGCATCGTGGAGTGGCTGGGGGCATACCGTCAACCTGGTCGGCAATGGGACGTCATCAGTTTCAATCATGGGCATTGGGATAGCAAGAACGACAAGGCCAGCTATCAAAGGAACCTTGAAAAGATCATTACCGAGCTCAAGAAGACCAAGGCCAAGCTGATCTGGGTGACCACCTGTCCCGTTCCCAACGGTTATCCGCCCGCCGGTGACATGAGCAAAGAAGTCCGGGCTTCGGGACGGACGGCCGGGGTAATGGAGAAATTTCTCAACCCTTGGGCTCTCGAGGTCATGAAGAAACACCCCGAGATCTCAATCTGCGACCAATGGCAGTTCGTCAAGGATAACGGGAACGGTCTCTACAAGGAATTCTGGTCAGGCAAGGACGTTCATTTCAGGGGTAACCCGGCCGACAAGCTTGGTGTGTTCCTCGGTAAGCACGTTCTCCAGGTGACGAAGGAACATTAATTTCCCGGGTTTCGGTTTGACCGAGCCTAGACTTGGGTCGAACTTAAGTTACAGAAAGATATATCATGTGCACCGTATTCGTAAAAAACACCTCCAAAGGAATGGTGGCTGCCCGTAACCATTCCTGGACTCAGCCGGGTGGGAACGTGCATTTCATTCCTCCCAAAAGAATCTACGGAAAGATGGCCAACGCCCTTTACCTGATGGACCAGTGGGGACAGGACCGTCCCTTCGAAGGGATCAACGAACATGGGCTTTTCGTTGGTGCCGCCGGCATACCCGATGACTTGAGCCCTCTCGGAAAACAAAAGCGTCAACCGTATGGCATGGATTTTTGCGGAATCATCCGTTTCGTCCTCGAGCGGGCCAAGTCGACCGCCGAGGCTTTGGAAATCTTTTGTTCCGTCCCTATCTCCTACGATTTGGATGGTGAGCCCGGCACGGTGGGGTACAACGTGCGCAATCATTTTCTAATCGCCGATCCAACTGGCCATTCCGTGAACTGGGCGGACGAGAAGAACTGTTTTACGAGGCGCCTTTCGGTCGGGAAGGGCTTTCATATCACCAACTTCCCGCTCTCTTTCAAGGCTGTCGATTGCGACCGTCATCCTATTCTCAAGAAGGGGATGTCCGACGTCCGGGGTCCGGCATCCGCGATGAAGTTGCTGGAAAAGTCTCAACAAACCATTACGCTGTGGTCCTGCGTCTACGACTTGAAGCGTCTGACCATGGAACTTTGCATCGACCTGGATTTCTCGTTCCGCTTCCGCTTTGACTTCAGGGAAAAGATCGGGGAGGGTGAACGGCATATAGGCTTCGGGGAATTACGGCTCTGGGAAGGGTATGGCCATCCCCGGGAAAAAGAATTCTCCCTTCCGAAAAAGATCTACCACACCGCCGAACAATTAGCTGCCAAAGACTATTCCGACTAAAGCTTTTCGAGCTACTCCACGAGGATCTCCTTAGTAATGAGGAGAAATCAGTTCGCATATTTTAGTTAAATATTCCTTGTCCATTTCGTCGAAGCAATTGATTTCATTCGAATCGACGTCCAATACGGCTCGAACCCTTTTTTCTCGATCTCTAACAGGCAGAACAATCTCGGATTTAGTTTCGCTCGAGCACGCGATGTGATGCGGAATCG
>CAWVZQ010000009.1:0-24325 GCA_963934405.1 uncultured Opitutales bacterium
GAAAAAAAGACGCCTGGGTACTACTATTCTGGCTACTATGGATATGGCTACTTCAGATACAAGTATTATGACAAGTACTACGGAAAGCAAGGTTCTCGGAAAGCCCAAGGCAAAATCGCCAAGGTAGGGTGAATTTGTTCAAAAACAACCCAAAGTTACTGGACGAATACTGCAGAGCTTAACTTACCTTGCGGAGCTTGGTGACGCGTCCCGTGGAAACCCACTCGACTACGAAAATGTTTCCGTCCTTATCGAAGCATGCGTCGTGAGGGTGTACGAATCGACCTGCCTTCCATTGATCGCGCTTCCCGCGGAAACCTTTGCTTAAGGCTACCTTTCGCCATTCCGGATCGTCTCCAAGGTGAGTGATTACCTTGTCTTCTCTGTCGAGCAAAGTGATACGGGCGTGCAAGTCGGGCACGAGCATCAATTCGCCTTTCACATCGATGTCGGCGGGGAAGAGAAAACCGCCCAATGTCTTTAAGTGCTTCCCTTCCATGTCGAACCATTGGAGACGCTTGTTGGCTCGATCGCATACGGCGAGCTTGGGTATGCCGTCACGCATGTCCAGCCATTGCCCGTGCGGCGTACGAAACTGCCCCGGACCATTACCTCCACCACCGATGGTGCGCATATATCTGTCGTTCTTGTCGAACTGGTGAAGGAAATTGCTCCCATAACCATCGCCAAGAAAGTAACCTCCGTCTGGCGAAAAACTAGTGTTGGTAGGACGATAACGCGACTTCGCTGCATATTTTCCGGAAAGCTCGCCGAGAAGCTTCTTCCCTTTTTGCCAAACGACCTCTCCTGCCAGCGTCATTTTCGTAAAACTTAGGTTGGAGTTGCTGGGAGAAAGGTAAAGGTATTCCGTTCCGTCTTCCTCTCGAATATCGATTCCGTGTCCATTCGCCGGGTGGACGTCGCCCATCGACTTGACGAATTTCCCGCTTGGTTCGAATACGAAGATACTGCAGGGCTTTCCATAGTGCGTAATGTAGATCAGACCTGCTTTATCAACCGTCACTCCGTGGGATGCGTTGCCGTATGCGTGACCCTCCGGCAAATGCCCCCAGTCATGCTCCAGCTCGTAGAGGAATTCCCCCTCACCCAACGTCAACACCTTAGCCTTTTCCCGAGAGGTCGACACATTAGGCACGGCAAGCATGGTCGCCCCGGCAAAGGAAGCGTCACGAACAAAACGACGACGACTCACGAATTTTTTCTTTTCATTCATATGCGAGAAGAAAAACACCACTACTTGCACTCAATCGTCAAGAACGCGCCAAAGGTTTTTAAAGCTTTGGTTAATTTGGTTCCGCCAAGCAAACAAATCAGGAAGAACAACTAACTTACCCGCGAATAACCTTTAAACTTGCAGATACTGCGAAAACGATTCGCCGGAAGGAGATGTTTTCCGATCGTAAAAATAGACCAGCTACCCCATTCCATCAAAAAAAGAGAAGAAAAGAAAAATGGTTATTGCGTTTAGCTTAATGAATGATTCTTGTAAAATCCCCGAGGAGGTTGATGATTTGAAGTACATTTTTATTACGGGCGGGGTGGTTTCATCCTTGGGTAAGGGACTTACGGCTGCAGCATTGGGTGCATTGCTGGAGCAGCGTGGGCTGACTACCCGCATACAGAAGTTCGATCCCTACTTGAATGTCGATCCAGGCACCATGAGTCCCTTTCAGCACGGAGAGGTATATGTCTTGGACGATGGAGCAGAGACCGACTTGGATCTAGGTCACTACGAACGTTTCACCTCCGGAAAGCTCAGTCGCTTCAACAACCTTACCTCCGGTCAAATATATGAATCCGTAATTCGCAAGGAGCGACGAGGCGATTACTTGGGGAAAACCGTTCAGGTCATCCCTCATGTCACAAATGAGATAAAGGAACGCATCCTTGCCGTGGGGCAAGGAGTGAATGTGCTCATCACCGAAATCGGCGGAACCATTGGGGATATCGAAGGCTTGCCCTTCACCGAGGCGATGAGACAGTTTGCCCTCGACGTAGGGAAAGCAAATGTTCTCTTCATCCACGTTACCCTCTTGCCGACCCTAAGAGCCGCTGGCGAACTGAAGACAAAGCCAACCCAGCAGAGCGTAGCCAAACTGCGCGAGATCGGCATTCAGCCTGATATTCTTGTATGCCGAAGCGAGCAGCCCATTACCGAGGAAATTCGAGAAAAGCTGAGCCTTTTCTGTAGCGTTTCCAAAGAGGCTGTCATCGAAGAGATGGATGTAGAGAATTCCATCTACGAACTTCCCCACATGCTACGCAAGGAAGGTTTGGACGATTTAGTTACACTTTCACTCGGACTAGACGCTCCTGCCCCCAAACTAGATGAATGGGAAGAAGTCGTCCAACGGCTGAAGAACCCAAAACATCACATTCGTATCGGCATGGTCGGCAAGTACATGGACTTGCAGGATTCATATCTTTCTGTAAACGAATCGGTAGCCCATGGAGGTATCCGGAACGATTCGGCCGTGGAAATCGTCAGAATCGACGCTGAAGACATCGAGCGAGACGGAGCTGCCGCTCATTTAGCTGGTCTCGACGGTGTACTCGTACCTGGCGGTTTTGGGGATCGAGGCACCGAAGGCAAGGTTGCGGCCGTACAATACGCACGCGAAAACAAGATTCCTTATCTTGGCCTTTGTCTCGGCATGCAAATCGCAGTTGTAGAATTTGCCCGAAACATTGCCAACCTCAAGGGAGCCAACAGCACTGAATTCGATCAAGACTCTCCCCATCCGGTCATTCACATAATGGAAGAACAACGGAACATTACGGACAAGGGAGCGACGATGCGGTTGGGCGCCTGCCCATGCCAAATCTCCAAGAACAGCCTTTCGTTTGCCGCCTACGAGCAAACTGAAGTCTCCGAGCGACATCGACATCGCTACGAGTTCAACAACGACTACCGCAATCAATTGTCCGAGCTTGGTCTACGCATTGCGGGCGTGCATCCGGAACGCGACTTGGTCGAAATCGTAGAGGTGGAGGATCACCCGTGGTTCGTCGGGGTACAGTTTCATCCTGAATTCCAATCCAAGCCAAACAAACCTCATCCTCTTTTTGCCGGCTTCGTAGAGGCCGCCCTCGCCCGCAACCTTATGGTCAAGCAAGGTGCTGAAAAGGCTTGAGCCTTTTAATTCAGCCCTCCAAGCACAGGGGTTTTTCATAAGTAGAACGATACGAGAATCCCCAAAGCCATTCCTTCATCCTTGGTAAATGGTTATCGACTGCCACGTTCATCGCTATCCACCGGAAGTATTTGCAAATCCAGCTGCTTTTGCGAACTCAAGAGGCGAAAGGCATTGGCAAAACTTGGTGGTGCCCGAAAAAGGGCCCACCATTCAAGGATGGGCCAACCGAGAAACCATGCTTGCCGATATGGATTCCGGAGGCGTGGCCAAAGCCGTACTTCTAGGCTGGTACTGGGAAACGCCGGAGACTTGTGCCTTGCACAACAGCTGGCACGCCGAATGGATTCGGAAAGACCCCGAACGTTTCATTGCCTTTGCCGCTATCAATCCGCTTGCGGAGAAGGCGATCGACGAGCTTAAGGCTGCTCGGGACGAAGGCTTTCGCGGGATCGGTGAAATCCTGCCCGCAGTTCAAGGGTTTTCCATGCGTGACCTGAATTGGCTCAAGATTGTCGAGTTCGCAGTCGAGACTGGTTGGCCTATCAATTTCCATGTCAGCGAACCAGTCGGGCATCCCCATCCTGGCAGGATGCCCTCCCCTTTCGAGGATTTTCAATGGTTAGCTGAGACCTATCCCGAGCTAAAAATCATCCTCGCCCACTGGGGAGGGTTGCTGCCTTTCTACGAGCTCAACGAGCATGTCCGCAAAAGCTTCGCCAACGTATGGTACGACGTCGCGGCCAGTCCCTTGCTCTACGATTCCAAGGTTTTTCGTTCCGTGGTAGATGTTGTAGGCTCGGAAAAGGTGCTGTACGGGTCAGACTATCCTTTACGCCTCTACCCCGGCAAGCAGGAGAAACCTGACTTCTCGACCTTTCTTGCCGAAATTCAAGATGCAGGCCTTACCGAATTGGAACAAAAGAATATTCTCGGCGACAACGCCTACCGTCTGTTTGGATTGGAAAAGTGATCGTCCACGAATGAAAATCGAACTGCAGGAACTACTTCCCGAGCCCATTCCGAAAAAAGCGTTAAACGCATCCGGAGTGTGGGGATCGGCACTAGTCCTCGACCAGGGCAAGCGCTACCTCGTCACCGGAGTCTCGGGTCGAGGGAAGAGCACCCTCCTTCACCTCATCTATGGCATTCGCAGAGATTTTTTGGGACAATTGCTAATCGACGACAAGGACTCCTCCGCCTTTACGGAAGAAGATTGGGCCTACCTTCGCTCTCGCCAAGTTGCCCTTCTCTTTCAAGACCTTCGCTTGTTTCCAAACCTAACTGCTCGTGAAAACATTGAGCTCCTTCCCACCCGCGACGAAGCCCCACTTTCCATCGAAACCATGGCCGAGCGTCTCGGTGTGGCCGAATATCTGGAGAAACCCTGTGGCATCCTTTCGCAGGGTCAACGTCAGCGGATGTCACTTATCCGGGCTCTTTCCCGCTCCTTTGAAATTCTTCTATTGGACGAACCATTCAGCCACCTCGACGACGAAAACACACGAAAAGCATGGGCCCTCATCGAGGAAGAGCTCGAGCGGAGGAATGCAGGTCTTGTTCTTTCTTCCCTCGAGGAAGTTTCGGATTTCACCATCGACCACAAGTGGAAACTATGAGCACCCGAACCGAGCAGCTTACGGCGAAGGCTCTTGGGGTTCGCGGTCCCCGGCGAGAGCTGGCCATTGCCGTAACGGGATGTTTTATGGGGACTGTCCTGTTGCTCGCCGCCGTTCAGTTTTTTCTTGATGCGAGCACGATCATTGCAGAACGCGAACCCCCACGGAATTTCTTTACGGTCAATAAACGTGTGGAAGGCGGGGCCCTCGCCAATCTCGGGAAAAACGACGAAGGGTTCTCTCCCGAGGAAATCACTGCTATCGAGACCCGGCCTGAAGTACAGGGAGTAGGCGTCTTCAAAAGAAATCGTTTTCCCGTCGAAATCCATATTTGGCCTGCGGGAAAGGTGGGCTTGGGCGAGGCTGCCAAGGCAGACGTATTCTTTGAGACTGTGCCCGACGAATTTATCGATGCCAAGCCACACGACTGGGACTGGGACGAAAACTCCACCCATGTGCCGCTCATTATTCCAAAGTTCTATCTCGACCTGTGGAACTTTGGTTTTGCCCCAACACGCGTTGAGTACCCTGCCCTATCGTCCAAGGCCGCCCTCGGCATACCTATTGAAATATTCCTCGGCAAGAGACGAGAAGCCTCGCAAAACGGCCGATTCGTAGCCTTCAGCCGTCGCATCAACAGCATACTCGTCCCTGCGAGTTTTCTCGAATGGGCAAACGAAAACTATGCCCAACCGGATGTCACGGAATACTGGTTCCTGTGGCTGGAAGGAGCAGTGGACGGCCCCCCGCGCACGAGAGAACATTTGCTGACCATACTGGAGGCAAACGCTTCCGCCACCGCCGAGTTCTCTCCCTTGAACGATCCCGCTGCCCGCCGTCCTCTCACAGCGCTTCGCCAAGAAGAGAAAAAGGCGCTTTCACCTTCGCGCCTAATTGTCCGAGTGGACGAGTCGCCCACCGAGGCACTCCTTTCCTTTCTTCGTGAACAGGGATACGAGATAAATCGAGAACTGCCCGAGCACGACTTGCTGAACGACGCTTCCAAGTGGGCTTTCTCCATAGTCGGAGGCATAGGACTATTGCTTTCACTCCTCTCGGTGGCCACCTTTTCGGCCAGTTACCGATTAGTCGTTACGCGCGCAGCAACGCCAGTGAGAGATCTTCTGCACCTTGGCTTTTCTCATCGTACCGTAACAACCGCCTTCATTCGCCGCTTCCTCAAGTTGTTCGGGGTCGTATTCGCCGCTAGCCTGCTCTTCACTTGGTTGCTCAAAATCGCTCTTCACGGACAAGCCCAGTCCTATGAACTGTCGGTGCCCTCGGGTCTATCGCTCGTTACCCTCATCGCAGCAGTCCTCTACGCCGGGTCTTTCGTCGCTGTAAATGTGGCCGTAATTCGAGACGCCGTGCGCAAGCTCGGATGAAAGGTCAAGGAACACGCCCCAAAGGCCAAAAGCGAGAGATCCCCTTTCTCCCATCTAGGAAAGGCAAAAACACCTTTTCATTCATTGATCTCTTCGCCGGCGTGGGCGGTTTTCGCCTCGCGATGCAACAGCTTGGCGGGCGTTGCGTCTTTTCCAGTGAGTGGGATCGCTGGGCTCAAAAGACCTACGAGGCTAACTTCGGCGAAGTCCCCTCTGGAGACATTACCAAAATCTCCACCGAGGAAGTACCCGAACACGACATTCTTTGCGCCGGATTCCCCTGCCAAGCCTTCTCGCTGGCAGGTCAACGCCGAGGTTTCGAGGATACTCGTGGGACCCTTTTCTTCGATATTGCTCGAACCCTTAAGGCCAAGCGGCCCAAGGCCTTTTTCCTTGAGAATGTTAAGGGACTCATGAGCCACCGTGGCGGACAAACCCTCGATACAATTCTCTCCGTACTAAGAGATGAACTTGGGTATTTTGTTCCCACACCACAAGTTATTAAAGCACAAGACCATGGTGTTCCACAAAAGCGTGGTCGCCTTTTTCTCGTCGGGTTTCATGGCGACTTAAAAATAAATAAATTTATTTATCCATTCCCAAGCCAAGACCGTACACCCTTTTCCAAGGTAAAGGAAAAGCATCCTGTCTCCGCCCGTTACTATCTTTCCACTAGGTATCTTCAGTCTCTTCGCTCACATCGAGCTCGACACGAGGTAAAGGGAAATGGCTTTGGTTTCGAAATTATTGGTGACGATCAGGTTGCCAACACCATTGTCATAGGTGGCATGGGTCGCGAACGCAATCTGGTGATCGATCATCGGTTGAAAGACTTCACCCCCGTGACCAACATAAAGGGTAAAGTTAACCGCGAAGGCATCCGTCGCATGACACCTCGGGAGTGGGCTCGCCTTCAAGGCTACCCAGACGAATTCCTTATTCCCGTTTCTGACGCTCAAGCCTATAAGCAATTTGCCAATTCTGTTGCTGTTCCTGCCATTAAGGCGACGGCCACCATGATTCTCGAGACTTTATTTCAATCCAAGAATTTTCGCATGTCACCTGCAACATAGTTCCAGACGATCAAGTTCCGCCTGAACTGGCAGTGCTTGCATCATTAATCCTGCTCTTGCCTACCTTGGTTCTTCCAATAGATTGTTTTCGTGAATTCCTTCTAATAATTACAAGTACAAGGCTGTGCTCCGTCGCTTTTTCGCCGGACGGGTGTTGTCTTTTTACCGCGAGCTATGACAAGAAAATGAAAATTTGGGACACAGAAACCTGAAGGGAACAGCTCACTCTAACGACCGTTGGAGTTCTGACCACCTGTTTGTTTTCCATCGATGGCCTTCGAGAGATCACGGAAAGAGGGCCATTGTTTTTTTTGAATGCTGTCGATGGGTCTCTGACCTAGGAAGATTTTCTTCAGCAACAGCATCAGCGCTAAGTCGACTGGGTGAAGGCCAGCATCCCCCAAGAAGAGAACTAATTGCACTTAGCCCACCTTCATCATCAATTCGTCTTCCTTGACGGAAAAGGCGACCTTGCTCCCCTCCTCCACTTCGCCGGCAACCAAGGCACGGGCAAGCTGGGTCTCGACTTGCTTCTGTAAGAATCTCTTCAGCGGGCGGGCGCCGTAGGTCGGGTCATATCCCTTTTCTCCGATCCATTTCTTTGCGGCGGAGGTGAAGGCAACCGAAACCTTGCGGTCTTCGAGTCGCTTGTTGAGCCCTGCGAGCAGAAGATCGACGATCTCGGTGATTTCCTCGAGCGAGAGAGGCTTGAAGAGAACAACATCGTCGATCCGGTTGAGAAATTCGGGACGGAAGTGATCGCGTAAATCCGCCATGACGGACTCGCGGGCGGATTCGGAGATTTCGTCGTCGATGACGTTTTCCTGCAGGTAGCGACTGCCGATGTTGGAGGTCATGATGACGACGACGTTCTTGAAGTCGACGGTGCGTCCCTGGGAGTCGGTCAGGCGTCCATCGTCCATGAGCTGTAGCAATACGTTGAAGACGTCGGGATGGGCCTTCTCGATTTCATCGAAGAGGATGACTGAATAGGGCTTGCGCCGAACGGCCTCGGTCAACTGACCGCCCTCCTCGTAGCCGACATAACCGGGAGGAGCCCCGATCAAGCGTGCAACGGAATGCTTTTCCATATACTCGGACATGTCGATGCGGATAATATTGTCTTCGCTGTCGAACAGGCTTTCGGCGAGGGTCTTAGCCAGCTCGGTCTTCCCTACCCCTGTGGGGCCGAGAAAGAGAAATGAGCCGATCGGACGATTTGGATCCTTGATCCCGGCTCGGGCCCTGAGGATGGCCTCGGCGACCGCATCTACGGCTTCTTCCTGCCCGATTACCCGCTCGTGCAAAATGCTCTGCAGGCGCAAAAGCTTTTGCTTTTCTCCCTCGATCAGCTTGGTCACGGGCACTCCGGTCCAGCGGGCCACGATATCGGCGATTTCCTCGGCAGTCACCTCCTCCTTGAGCAAGGTGTCCTTTTTCTCCGCTTTTTCGAGTTTTTCAAGATCCGCCTCCAGGGTGGGCAGTTTGCCATGTTTAAGCTCGGCCACGAGGTTTAGGTCGTAAGCCCGCTCGGCCCGCTCCATTTCTGCGCGAGTGGATTCTATTTGTTCGCGAAGGACGCGAATGTCGTCGATGTCCTTGCGCTCGCCTTCCCAGCGTCGCTTAAAAGTTTCCATCTTGTCCCGAGCATTACCTAGTTCCTTGCGCAAGACCTCGAGACGCTCCTTGCTGGCCTTGTCCTTTTCCTGCTTGAGGGCGGTTTCCTCGATTTCGAGTTGGAGCACGCGACGACTGATCTCGTCGAGCTCGGCAGGCATGCTGTCGAGCTCGGTGCGGATCATGGCGCAGGCTTCGTCCACGAGGTCGATCGCCTTGTCGGGCAGGAAGCGGTCGGAGATATAGCGATTGGAGAGTACGGCGGCATTGACGAGGGCCTCGTCCCGGATATTGACCCCGTGGTGAATTTCAAAGCGCTCGCTTAGGCCGCGGAGGATGGAGATGGTGTCCTCTACGTTCGGTTGGTCCACCAGTATGGTTTGAAAGCGCCGTTCGAGTGCGGCGTCCTTCTCGACGTGAAGTCGATACTCGTTGAGCGTGGTGGCACCGATGCAATGCAGTTCGCCCCTAGCCAGCATGGGCTTGAGCATGTTGCCCGCGTCGATGGCGCCCTCGGCCTTGCCCGCGCCGACGATGGTGTGCATTTCATCGATAAAGAGGACGATGCGCCCTTCCGCCTTGCTCACCTCGGAGAGGACGGCCTTGAGTCGCTCCTCGAATTCTCCGCGAAACTTTGCTCCGGCGAGAAGGGAGCCCATGTCGAGGGTGAAAATGGTCTTGTCCTTGAGCCCTTCGGGCACGTCCCCCCGTACAATTCGCTGAGCGAGGCCTTCCACGATGGCTGTCTTCCCTACCCCGGGTTCACCGATGAGTACGGGGTTGTTCTTGGTCTTGCGGGAGAGGATGCGGATAACGCGTCGGATCTCGGCGTCGCGACCGATGACGGGATCGAGCTTGCCCGACTTTGCCTGCTCTACTAGATCGATGCCGTATTTCTTGAGTGCCCGGAAAGTGTTCTCGGGTGTCTTGCTGGTGACGCGTTGACCACCTCGCATTTCCTCAAGGGCCTTGCGCACCTTTTTTTCGGAGAGTCCGAAATTCTTGAAGAACTTTATAAGAGATGTGGGTTTGCCCACCGTGATCAGGCCAAGAAAAAGGTGCTCGGTGCTGACGTAGTCGTCTTCCATCGCAGCGGAAACGGAGTGAGACTTTTCGACTGCCTCGGTAAGGGCTTGCGAGGCATAGGAACGAGCCGTGTTCACATTGCCCGCAATTTTCGGGAGTCCACCCAATTCGCGCTCCAAAGACAACTGTACAGCGGCGGCTCCAATCCCCATCTCCTCCAGCAAAGAGGGAACGATGCCGTGTTCCTGTCGGACGAGAGCCGCCAAGAGGTGCCACACGTCGACTTCCTGTTGGCCATTGCGCTGAGACACCTCCGCCATCTCGCGAATGGCTCCGATTCCCATTTCCGTGAATTTTTCGGGATCTATGTTCATTACATTGTTCTTTTGCAAGTTGCGTACCGATTGAGGCAAGCATCTAAAACTTAATATTTATTGATTATCAATGGCTTACGGAATGCATGCTTGTGGTTGTTAGGGTCAAGACTTCGGCAGGAGGCAAAAAGTGGGTCATTCTGTCTCTCCTGCGAGAAAGCTTGCCTTGGGAGGTTCATGTATCTTTGCAGAGGGCATGACGAAAAAGGAACGGGCCAATTTTGTGAGCGGACGATTGGAGGAGCTTTATCCCGATCCTCCGATTCCTCTAGATCACAAGGACGAGTACACTTTGCTCGTAGCAGTCTTGCTTTCGGCCCAATGCACGGATGTCCGAGTAAATAAAACGACCCCTGCTTTGTTCGCCTTGGCCGATAAACCCGAGAAAATGGCAAAACAATCGGTGGCACCCATAGACGCCATTGTGCGTCCATGTGGCTTGGCTCCCAGAAAGGCTACCGCTATTAGAGACCTATCCCGCATCCTCGTTGATGAGCATGAGGGCCGCGTTCCCGAAAGTTTCGAGGAACTGGAAGCATTGCCCGGAGTGGGACACAAGACGGCATCGGTAGTTATGGCTCAGTCCTTCGGTCACCCCGCGTTTCCCGTGGACACCCATATCCACCGCCTCGCTCAACGTTGGGGCTTAACCAACGGCAAAAGCGTAGTACAAACCGAAACCGACTTGAAGTCGTTATTTGCCAAGGAAACTTGGAATCGTCTGCACCTGCAGATCATTTACTACGGTCGCGAACATTGCTCGGCCCGTGGTTGCGATGGTACCGTTTGTGAAATTTGCCGCGCCTGTTACCCGAAAAGACGTAAATCCGTGGTAACAAAAAAAGCTTAAAGCCTAACCGCTAGCCTGCCTGAACGAGCATGTCGGGCCGGGCATCGCGCAGTTTTTGAAGCGCTTCCGCCGACAACCCGGATCGCCAAAGGTACACTTCCTTCAATGAGGTCATGCCCGACAAGGCGTCCACAACGGAATCATCCAAGCTTGTTCCCACCAAGTTCAGGCACTTGAGCTTACTTAGGCCCGAAAGACCGGAGACTCCACTAGATGTGATGCCTTTGTTGTCCTCGAGATAAAGGTTTCGCAGGTTTGGCATTTTGGAGAGACGAGAAACTGCCAAATCCGTGAGGTTGCCTTTGCTCAAATCAAGCCAAACAATTTTTTTGGCGAGCACCTCAATGGCGGGAAGGTCTTCGTCGTTCAAACCAAGATCAGGTTCTACGGATGCCAAGCAGTGCAGGCCTTTACCGTCAGAAGACTTGAAAAATTCTAGGCCAGTCGAGCGCAGGCCTTGGATGTGGTCGTCGGTAAGGGTGATGCCCGCGAAGCTTGTTGCACCGTCCTCCGCTTGTGCGGATGGAGCAGGAGCAGGCGTTTTCTTTGCGACAGGAGGGACCTCCACGGGGATGCCCAAGTTCTTGAGAATCGGCCCCACTACCTGGGGTGCGGCAAAATAAGCGCCGAATCCAATTATGCCGACGATGAGAGAGATCACGAAAAGGACGATCAGCGTCGTGAAAATCTTAGATCCTATGCCAGCTCTTTTTACGACGATAACAGTCTGCCCCTTATTCATGCCCGACATCTTTCGACTACTTGCTTGCCGACGACCTCGCTTGCGAGGACGAGGTTCGTCATCAAAGTCATCATAGTCGTCTGCTTCCTGTTGCCGGCGCCGTTTACGCCGACTGGGAGCCGGTTCCTCGTCGTGGTCGTCTTCCGCTTCCGAAGGTTGAGAAGGTGGTGGAGCAGAAGCGACATCGCTCGAAGGGGCAGCAACAGGCACGGGTTCCTGTGGAGGAGGCTGTGCATAAACGGGCTCTGCAGGAGGAACCGCGGCAGGTGGAGCGGGAGCGGGGGAAGCAGTTGGAGGTTGAGCTTGCTGGACAGGTGGTGCAGCAGGGGCTATCGGCGGGGGAGCTTGGACGGGTGGAGAATCTATGGGATTTTCGACCGCGCCTTCCTCATCCTTGAAGTCCTCAAATTGGTCTTCCCATTGTTTGAGCTTTTCGTAATCAACATCCGACTCCTCGTTCTCCCGTTCTTCAGTGGTAGAAGAGGAATCGGGGTCGGAAAGCATTTCTCCAAGTTTTTGCCATTCGGTTCCGCCCTCGGACAAACCAAAGTCGGTTACCCCAAATTGGCCTGTATCGAGGAAGCTCTTTACTTCCTCGAGACTGTAAGGGCCATATTGTCGGCCATCTTTAGAGACGTGAATTCCCACTTGGTTTCTTAACGATTATTTAAAAGATGCAAAGCCAGTTTAAAAAAACGAAATTGGCCGAAAGTTCAAGATCAAGCGTCATTGAGAATTATTTAACTACAGAACCCTCGGAGGGTTTCGAACGAAGCCAATCAACGAGAATTCCAATTTCCTCGCCAGTCAGTTTTTCATCGCGAGCGAAAGAGGGCATGCGATCGTTATCTTTGCCATAGAAACGTTCGTGAGAGGGATCGGCAACAATAGCGGTCAACCAATCCCGCGAACCGTAACCGGTAAGATCGGGAGCCGAACCTTCGTCCTCGTCTTCGATATCGTGACAATCGATACAGCCCAATTCATCGAAGAAGATATTGAAACCTTCTTCTCTTTCCTTTTCAGAAAGTGGTTCTTGGTAGGGAAGATTGGCAATATCTGACAGGAGGGCCGCGACCTTCGGGACAAGCGCCTTCTCTTCCTCGTCAAACTTCTTAAGCACTTTGGTTGCCATCTTGCCGTCCTTGAATGCGGTGCCGCCGAAATATTTAGTGGAAACATAATGATCGTAATCAAGCAATCCTTCGAGCCATGTACGACTAGCAAACCCAGCAAGGTCGGGGGCGGATTGGTTCGAATCCACGGGGAAACCTCTGCCGTCATGCCCATTGTAAAGATGACAACTGGCGCAATTGGAGGAAAACAAACGGCGGGCGCGGTTTTCATGATCCTCTCGCAACAAGGTAACGGCCCCGCTAGGCGGAATACCTTGCTTGTCGGCTATTTCCACAACCCGTTTTGCCAGCCAATCGGCTTCCTCAACGGCGGCGAAATGCTTCTTATTCGCACGGTCTTCCGAAAAGGCTAGAAAAGTAAGAGCTCCCGCCCCTATTAACAAGCACCAGAGAAAACCGATGTTGAAACGGTGACCTTTTTCCGACTTGCCGATAAACGGTTGGGCGAACATCAAGAGCACAACAAAAGCGGGAATAATTATAGCCCCCCAGAAAGCTGGGACATACTTGAGCAACTGGAAAAGAAATAGAAAATACCATTCCGGACGAGCGGGGAATTCGTTAGCTGGATCGGCGGGTGGGCCTAGTGGAGCCCCATGAAAGTATAGGGTAAGCACAATAACCGCTAACGCCACGGCTAAACAGGCAACGGCATCTTTCAGCACTTGATCCGGCCAGAAATAAGAGTCCCGTTTGGGTCGAGGTTCCTTGGCATGGATACCATGACGACGGAACAGGTAAATGTGGCCGACAACAAGTGCAATTAGGGCTCCAGGCAGAACCCCGGCGTGAAGAGCAAAAAAGCGCGTAACCGTGTGGTGTCCGTATTCTGTTCCACCGATTACAAGCTTTTGAAGGTAAACTCCAACGAGAGGTACCTCGGCTATGAGGTTTGTAGCCACTGCAGTCGCCCAGTAACCCTTCTGGTCCCAAGGAAGCAGGTAACCTGTGAGTGAAAGACCTAAGGTAACTCCCATGAGAGCAATGCCGAACCAAAAGTTTAATTCCCGAGGTGCCTTGTATGCTCCGTCAATGACTACCTGCATGAGGTGCAAGACCAGCAAGACAACCATAGCCTGTGCCATGTAGTGGTGAATTCCGCGAAGGAACCATCCGCCCCATACGTGATATTGGAGGAAGTAAACACTTTCCCAAGCCGTCTGCGCACTGGGACTGTAAAACATCCATAAAAGCGTACCTGTTACGACTTGAGCGAAAAAAGCAAAGGTAAGGCAACTACCCCAAACATATCGCCACCTAGCGCCACCGGGCACTTTTTCGTAAAGGGCTTCCTTGATGAGGGTCCGAAAACCGGAACGATCATCAAGCCAGTCTATAACCGCCTTCATGTCAGGGGAACTTGCTCCGCTAGATTCGGCCGAAATTGCTGAAAGCGAACATATACGAAACCGTCTTCAATTTTTGTCTCAAGGCCATCCATCCCTCGCGGACTAGGACTGGTATCATCGGAAACCGAACCGTCCAGCGCGAAAGAACTATTGTGGCAGGGACAAAAGAAATCTCTTCGATCAGATCGATGGTCTATGGCACAACCTAGGTGCGGACATTTAAGGTTAAAGGCCTTTACCTTCTCGCCTTGTTTAATAAGGTAAACCGCTCCTACGGGGACATTAGTGAGGGTAGTCCACGCATCAGTTACCCGTTCACGAACAATGCCGAACCTTGTTGGCGTACCATCCTCCGGCAATGCCGAAAGGGATGCCACCTTGGACCAAGGAATCTCGTCAGCATTATCACCGTTCCCGCTTACAGGGTCAAGAAAAGCGGGCACACCTGCGGCAAAAGGAAAAACGGAGCAAGCCGCAGACACACCAACAGTTGCTTTGGTAATGAATGCTCGACGATCTCCATCGTCGGTAGAATCTTCAGGTTCGCTCAAAATGGTAAAAAAAGGGGGTTGTCCTAGCTAAGATTTTTTTTCTTCAAGTACCAATGTTTAAGCTGTTTGTAAAGCGATTGATGGTTGCCTCTATTGAAGCGCCATTCGAACACCTTGAGAAACCAGTGAAAACTATCTCTGTCAATGCCGTTGAATTTTCTTAAATGCCGTTTCGCCAGATGCCAGAAATTTTCGATTCCATTAATGTGATTGTCCCGGTCGGCGAAGAGCTCGAAATGGTTGATCCGCATGTGATGAAAGTCGCTCACGTCGAGAGCATTGTAGACCCTGAACGAATCGGTGTAAACAATGCTGTCTGGCGTCACTTTTCCTCGATGATCGGCAGCATGGTTTCCGTTCTTGCGTTGGGTATAATGGAAGTGAAACCCTCGCTACCCCTCTCGAGCAACCCGAATGCGGCCACTTTCCCGGATGCTTCCCTGCTTCGCTTTCCTTTGCGAGTCCCTCCGAAGTAACTTTCATCCGCTTCGTTCCGGCCTTGCCTCTTGCACTTGTTAGTTAAGCCCAAGACTCATTTAAACGAGGCAGTCGAAGCAAAATGTTAATGATACACTCTTCCGAGCTTCTTGCTGAAAAGACCGTAAGAAAACTAGAATAACTCGGCGATTGGCTGGTTGTTGGACATTGCGAGAATTTCGGCGGGAAGACCGTCAACTAGGCGAAGTTGGCCAAGATCGAAGAGGTGGTGGAGAATAGTTGCCGTGAGGTTTTCAGGGCCGTAAGGTCTGGTGGCCGGTTTCGATGCAGTAGCATCGGATTCTCCTATGACCTGCCCCATGTTTAATCCGCCGCCGGCAACGAGAAGTGAGGTCATATCTCCATAGTGTCCTCGACCTCCGTTACTGTTGAGTTGTGGCGTGCGACCCATTTCACCGGTGACGAGCAGGAGGACATCGTCGGAAAGTCCTCGATCGTGAATATCCTGCACGAAAGCGGATACGGCATGGTCGACTTGATGTCCCATTGGGTATATGCCCGTCATGCCTTTGGGACTGTTGTTGTTGGCATGATAATCCCAACCGCAGTCGGAGACGGTCACGAATGCACAACCTGTTTCACAGAGGCGGCGAGCCATAAGCATCTGCAGACCGAGCAAATTGGTGGCTCGGCGCATATCACCCCAGCGCTGTAGCTCACGAGCATCAAAAAGCGGTCTGGTGTCGTATCTCTCGAAGGTTTTTGGATCTTCTTTGGAAAGATCGAATGCTGAGCCAACTCCTTTGGTAACAACATCAAAGGCTTGTTGGCTAAAGTGATCAGCGCCTTCGAGAGATCCGTCGGCATCGATGTTCCGTTTAACCAAATCTAGGCCCCCGAGAAGGCTTTTGCGGTCGGCCAGTCGTTCAGGAGCTATACTCAACTCCATATTTTCCTTAGCCGTACCACCACCAGCGGGGTTGAAGGCGGAATAGGTGGATCCAAGGGTTCCGGCGTCCGTCAAGGTGGGTAGTGCCGAGGTCTCGAAATTGCTCCCTAGACGTATGCCGTCTTGCACGGCTTCCGGCAGAACCAATACGTTGTTTGGCATACCGGTTCGTACATCATTAGTCCCAAGAATTCTGGCGCAAACGGCACTGGTGGCAGCTTTCAATTCGTTGCCTCCACTTGTTACAGAAAGATAGGTATGCCCTCCGTTGCGAGATTGATAAGAACGAACAACGGCGAGCTTGTCCGTCATCTTGGCTAGTTTCGGGAAGGTGGAACCAAAGGTGACGCCAGGAATGTTGGTGGGTATTTCGCCGGTAATACTCCTGTATTCGTCGGGAGCGGTCATCTTGGGGTCGAATAGCTCGATGTGAGGTGGACCACCCTGCAGAAAAAGAAGTACCACGGACTTGTTCCTTAAAGGCTTGCCGGCCGCGAGTCCAGCGGCCTTCGCCTGTAGCAAGCCAGACAAGGTAAGACCTCCGATGCCTAATGCACCTGCCTTTAGAAATTCTCTCCGTCCAAAACCCTCGCAGGTTTGATTTGGCAATTTGTCGAGTATGGTCAGCATATATCTTCTAAGAATTACTTAATCTTTGGATAGCCCTTTATAGTAACAGGTTCAACGAATATCGAAGTCCTCGCATGTTTTTTTTAAAGAAGGTTTAATTCATTTACATGCTATTTTGTTTTCTAAAAAAGAGTGTTTTGGCTCACGGAAAAGTTTGCTTAGCTAAGGCAGTCGGTATTCTTAGTGATCTCATGCAAAGGTTGGTCTTTAATGTGTTGCTAATTGCCTACTGCCTCGTCCAGTCGGAGTCTAATGCAATGGCTAAAGTGACGTTCAACCGTGACGTTAGGTCGATTCTTTCGGAAAATTGCTTTGAATGTCACGGTCCTGACGCCAATGCTCGCAAGGCTAAGCTTAGGCTTGATGACAGGATCTCCTCTACCGAGGAACGAAGTGGCACGTGGGCGGTTGTCCCCGGAAACCCCAATGCCAGTGAATTGATTGCCCGGATTTTTTCCACTGATTCCGAAGAGGTTATGCCTCCTCAGGAAACAAAGCGTTTTCTGACAAAGGAACAGAAGGAGACCCTGAAGCAATGGATTGCCGAGGGGGCCGAGTTCGAGTCGCACTGGGCTTACCAAAACCCGATGCGACCGAAATTGCCGGAAGTAACGGACAAAATTTGGCCAAAAAACGATATCGATCACTTCATACTGGCCAAACTGGATGCAGCGGCCCTTCGCCCAACGGAAGAAGCCGACTCCCTCACCCTCATTCGCCGATTATCCCTCGATCTGACAGGTCTTCCGCCAACGCCCGAGGAAGCTGACGCCTTTGCCAAGGATTCGTCGCCCAAAGCCTACGAAAAGTTGATCGACCGACTACTTGGTTCCGACGCCTATGGCGAGCACTGGGCTAGACAGTGGCTGGATCTCGCCCGCTACGCCGATAGCGCTGGATACGCCGACGACCAACCTCGTACCATATGGGGCTACCGGGATTGGGTGATTCGCGCCTTCAACCGCAACATGCCCTTCGACCAATTCACGGTGGAACAGTTGGCCGGAGACATGCTGCCAAATTCGACAGACGATCAATTAATTGCCACGGCTTTCAACCGCAACACTCAGACCAACAACGAAGGAGGCACAAACGACGAGGAATTCCGCAACGTTGCGATTGTGGACCGCGTTAACACCACCATGGCCACGTGGATGGGTACTACCATCGCCTGCGCCCAGTGCCACGACCACAAGTACGATCCCATTTCTCAGGAAGAGTACTTCCAGTTTTTCGCTATCCTGAACAACACCGCCGACGCCGACCGCCGTGACGAGAGTCCCACCCACCAAGCGTTCTCGGCGGATCAAGAAAAGCACAAGGAAGAACAAAAAATCAAGATTGACGGACTGAAGAAGAAGATAGCCACCCTCAAGCTGCGTACCCCCGAAGATTTCGTTGCATGGCAGAAAAGCTTCTCACTCCCCCTGCAGAAAACCGAGATGGAATATATTTCAAAAAGTAAAGACAGCATCGACGTCATCGTGCCGGCAACACCTTTGACGGGCATTCAGTTACCCAATGTTACAAAGGTGGATTTTCAACTTTACCCGAAAGCAGGAGAAGTCGGCAAGAAGGGACGGTTTCTTAGAGTGACTAATTTAGCCAAAGGAGGCTACCTCCATTTGGCAGAGGTGCAAGTCTTCGCAGGTAAGGAAAACCTTGCCATTAAAGGAAAGTCCAGCCAGATCAGCACTGGCTTCGATGGCCCTGCCAAGTACGGCAACGACGGAAATGTCGACGGAAATTATTTAAAGAAAAGCGTCTTTCATACAGCCCAAGCCGACAACCCATGGTGGGAATTGGACTTGGGCAAGGACAGTCACATCGACAAGGTTGCGATATGGAACAGAACGGACGGTGGGACGGCGGACCGTCTCAAGAAGTTCCGGATCGATCTACTTGATGCCAAAAGACGTCCAGTTTGGAGTCAGGAGGTCGCCAAGACCCCCAAACCCTCTCATTCCCTCGCACTCGATGGAGCAGAAACAATTACTGCCCTACCCCTCCCTCATTCCAAGGGGAAAGGCGTCTTTCGATTCATCGGTGACCTCAAGCAGAAGTCGGGCATGAAACTTCGTGTTACAAGTCCATCATTTGCCCAAAAGCTTCCCGAAGAAATCTTTTGGCTAAACGGATCCTTGCCAAAACTCGAAAAGGTTCTGCCCAATGATGTCTTCGCCATCCTGTCGCTGGCGGAGAAAGATCGTTCACCCGCACATCATGAAAAGCTCCGGTCTTTTTACTCAAGGGCTAGCCCCGAAGTGAAAAAGGCCGAAAAGGAGTTGGTGGATCACGCGGCCAGTGCTCGTCAAATGAAGCCCATGACGACGGTTCCAATCATGAAAGAGTTGGATATGAACAAGCGTCGCAAGACCCACATTCAAATCCGAGGAAACTTCCTGTCCAAGGGCAAGGAAGTTAGCGAGGGACTGCCATCAGCTCTTCATCCTTTACCTGATGGCGAGAAAATGAATCGTCTGGGCATGGCTCGCTGGATAGCATCCGATGAAAATCCACTGACGGCTCGCGTGGTAGCTAATCGATACTGGGAAGCCTTTTTTGGGCGAGGCATTGTCCGCACGAGCGAGGAATTTGGTTCTCAGGGAGAACTACCCACCCACCCTGAACTTCTTGATTGGCTTGCCACTGAACTGGTTCGCCTGAACTGGGACTTGAAAGCCCTAGTCAAGACTATCGCGCTTTCCTCAACCTATCGGCAATCCTCCAAAGTGAACGAGAATAGAACCGATAAAGACCCCTTCAACGAACTTTTAAGTCGAGGATCCCGACAACGGTTGTCCGCTGAGATGGTACGCGACCATGCACTTGCCGCTTCGGGACTTCTGAGCCGCAAGATGTTTGGCCCCTCTGTCAAGCCGCCACAGCCCAACCTTGGACTCAAAGCCGCTTTCGGTCCGGGTCTGGACTGGAAAACCAGTGCCGGGGAGGACAAATTCCGCCGAGGCATCTACGTCAATTGGCGTAGATCGAATCCCTACCCTTCGATGGCGATGTTTGATGCTCCAAATCGTTTTGTCTGTAACGTTCGACGAACTTCCACGAATACCCCTCTACAAGCTCTCGTCACGATGAATGATCCCGTTTACGTGGAGGCTGCCCAAGCCTTGGCTCGACTCATTGACAAAGCCGGTGATTCGCTCGAGGAAAAAATTGCTCGTGGCTTTCGCCTTTGCCTTACCCGTCACCCAAAGCCCGCTGAGATTGAGCGTTTGCTCGCTCTCTATGAACAAGTCCGAAGCACTTACGCCGACGATTTAAATGCCGCCAATCTTATGGCCACTGATCCCATCGGGCCACTGCCGGCTGACAGCGATCCCATTGAACTTGCCGCATGGACGTTGGTCGGAAATGTTTTGCTCAATTTGGACGAAGTATTTCTTAAAAGATAAATATAATTATATTTAAATAAACAATGAACCTCGACCCTGATCTAGCAAATACACTCCTGAACACCCGTCGCCAATTTCTCGGTTCTACTGGTATCGGTATTGGTGGTATCGCGATGGGAGCGCTTCTGGGCAAGAGTCAAGCAAACGCTGATGTTTTCTACGACTCCACTTCGCCGCAACTGCCACGCGACACCCATTTTCCGGCAAAGGCCAAAAGAGTTATTTATCTCCACATGACGGGCTCCCCTCCAGTACTCGACCTTTTTGATTACAAGCCTTTGCTAAAAAAACTGAACGACAAGAACTGCCCTGACGAATACTTGAAAGGAAAGCGATTCGCCTTCACTTCTGGCGTGCCCAAACTGATGGGAACCCCACATGAGTTCAAGCGTCACGGTTCCAACGGGCTTTGGTTCTCAGATGCAGTGCCCGAGTTGGCAAAGTTGGCGGACGACCTGACCTTTATCAAGTCGATGACCACGGATCAATTCAACCATGCCCCCGCCGAGCTGCTACTGTACACAGGAAGTCCTAGGGCCGGTCGGCCCAGCATGGGCTCTTGGGTAACCTATGGACTGGGTGCCGAAAACCAGAATTTGCCTGGCTTTGTTGCTCTTATTTCCAGTGGCGTGCAGCCCAATGGTGGCAAAAACTCTTTCGGCAATGGTTTCCTGCCGAGCGTCTTCCAAGGGGTTCAATGCCGTTCCCAAGGAGATCCTGTTCTCTATGTCTCCGACCCCAAAGGCATGAGCCGTGACCTTCGAAGAGCTGGCTTGGACGCCCTCAACGATCTCAATCTGATACAATCAGCGGAACTTGGAAGTCCCGAGACCATTACACGTATGGCCCAATACGAGATGGCGTTCCGCATGCAGACATCGGTGCCAGAAGTTATGGATATCGGCAAGGAGCCGAAGCATATCCTCGAATCCTATGGTGCCCAACCAGGTGCTACTAGTTTGGCAAACAATTGCCTTTTGGCCCGTCGACTGGTCGAGCAAGGCGTTCGTTTCGTGCACCTTTTTGACTGGGGTTGGGACTTTCACGGGACCAATCCGGGTGAAGCTTTAGGAAATGGTCTCAGAAAAAAATGTTCCACTATGGACAAGCCTGTTGCCGCCCTTATACGTGATCTAAAAGCACGAGGCCTCCTCGAAGACACCTTAATCGTGTGGGGAGGTGAATTCGGTCGAACGCCTTTTAGGGAAGGACGTACCGCACGGAGCAAAAACCTCGGTCGCGACCATTTTCCGGACGTATACACTATGATGCTCGCAGGCGGTGGCGTAAAGTCTGGATACGTTCACGGAGCCAGTGATGATCTCGGTTTCCGCATTGCAAGAGACAAGGTGCACATACACGATCTTCAAGCGACTATCCTTCATCTCCTCGGACTCGATCACGAACGACTCACCTACAAGTTTCAAGGTCGAAAATATCGCCTAACTGATGTTCATGGTAAAGTCGTTCACGAGGTAATAGCTTAGATTTCATTCGTATAGAGTTTCCCCCTACCCTGTCGGATTTACTCGGCTTTATTCTACCGACCACTTGCCTTTTGTAAGATTATTTTAAGCTAACCAAAGGATTTTTTCAAAACATCTTGCTTCCGTGTGGCAACGGCACATGTTGATGTTTCCAAATTAATTCTCCAACCACCCCTTTTCATTATGGCCAAGACTGCAACTAAAGAAAAACCTTCTACCGGCAACGCCGATCTCGATCTCGCCATTTCCGGTATTAACAAGAAGTTTGGCGATGGAGCATTGATGCGCCTTGGCGATGCCACCAAGATGAATGTTTCCGTGATCTCGACTGGCTCCTTGGCCATTGATCTCGCCTTGGGCGCGGGTGGACTGCCAAGAGGACGGACCGTCGAGATTTATGGCCCCGAGTCCTCGGGCAAGACTACTTTTTGCCTCAGTGTCATAGCGGAAGCACAGCGGCAAGGCGGAAATGCCGTGTTCGTTGACGTCGAGCACGCTCTTGATCCCAGATATGCCAAGATAGTTGGAGTGGACCTCGACAACCTAATGATTTCTCAGCCCGAGAGTGGCGAAGACGCACTCAACATTACTGAAACTCTGATCCGTTCGGGTGCTATCGATGTTATCGTTGTGGATTCGGTGGCGGCACTGGTGTCACGACAGGAGTTGGACGGCCAAATGGGTGATACCACGGTGGGTTTGCAAGCCCGCATGATGAGCCAAGCCATGCGTAGACTCACGGCTGCAATCGCCAAATCTAAATGCGTGTGCATCTTCACCAACCAAATTCGAGAGAAAATCGGCGTGATGTTCGGCAGTCCCGAAACCACGCCTGGTGGACGTGCCCTCAAGTTTTTCTGTTCTGTGCGCATGGATATTCGCCGCATCGGCCAGATCAAGGAATCCAATGGCACGGTCACCGGTTCACGAACTCGCGTGAAAATAGTGAAGAACAAAGTAGCACCGCCCTTTACGGCCTGTGAATTCGACATCATGTACGACGAGGGCATTTCTCGCACGGGTTCCGTTGTCGACCTTGGCGTAGAACATCAAATCCTCGACAAGAAGGGATCTTGGATTTCCTACGAAGGTGAACTCGTCGGACAAGGACGGGAAGCGGCCAAGCAGGCTTTGTCCGAGAACCCCGAGCTTATGGCCAAGCTGACGAAATCCATTCTCGAAAAGGTTCAGGTTACCGTTGGTTCGGTTCTCGCGCAAAGCGAGCCTGCCGACGAATCCTAAGAAAGGTTGGTCCGACAAGTGTCCGCGAACGATTCGATCGTTGCGGCTGCGACGCCGATTGGGGAGTCAGCAATAGCAGTCGTTCGGGTGAGTGGAACACTTTGCCCAAAATTGTGTAAGGATGCGCTTCGAGTCCCCTACCCTACCCCTCGTCGGTCAAGCCTTGCTGGATATCGGGATATTAACGAATGTTTAATAGACGATGTGATCTTCGTATTCTACGAGGAACAAAATTCCTACACGGGTGAAGCTTCACTGGAAATTAGTTCACATGGCAACCCACTGATAACCAAGAAGATAATTGAGGACTTAGTAGCCCGTGGATGCCGTTTGGCCGACCCTGGGGAATATACTAAACGAGCATTCCTCTCGGGGCGCATGGATTTGACGCAGGCTGAATCAGTGGCAACCCTCATCAAAGCTTCCAGTGATCGATCTCTTGAAGTGGCCCGAATTCAACTCCGCGGAGACCTCGGAAAAAAAATCAGAGACCTTCAGTCAAGATTGCTTGATCTTCAGGCAAACCTCGAGGCATATATTGATTTTCCTGAAGAAGACCTTCCAGTGGAAGAGATGAAGGGTCCGTCTTCCGCTTTGGCCAATCTTATTGCGGAGGTAGATCACCTTTTGCAATCTGCAGGTTGCGCTCAGTTGCTGGAGGCAGGAATCAGATGCCTGATAGTGGGATCACCCAATGCCGGAAAAAGTAGTTTGTACAACCTGCTCTGCGGCGAGGAGCGAGCCATCGTAAGTGAGGAAAGTGGAACAACTCGAGATTATCTTTCCAGTCGGATAGAGATCGGCCCCTTTATGGTTGAGATGATGGACACTGCGGGCCTTTGCGAAGGTGGTTCGACAGTGGAGCGTTTAGGCATCGAGCGTACGCTTCAATTGTCAGAGGAGGCGGACTGCTTTCTTTTTGTCTTGGATAGCGCCCTACCCTCTCCTGATTCTGTTGGTAAAGTGCTCGCCGAAAATATTAATGCAGAAAACTGTCTTATTATAGAAAACAAAATCGATCTCGATGACAGCAAGGATTTCCATGGCTTTCTCCCTGACCTCCAGCACTTACGACTCTCTATTGAAACGGGTGAAGGACTTGATCATTGCAGAACGGCGATAGAGCTGATGATGCAAAAACTTATTCCGCCCCCGTCGGAAGACTGCTTGATCGTGAACGCACGGCATGCTGCCAATCTCGCAATTTCGGGGGACTTTTTACGGGAGGCCCATCGATTACTTCTGGAAGGTATGTCCATTGAACTTTCCCTACTTGAAATCACCTCCGG